>CANOBT010000061.1 GCA_947564305.1 uncultured Lachnospiraceae bacterium
AAGTTCATGATTGGATGAGCGTGTCTACCAACTGCCGTAACAGTTGACTACAAGTCTCTGGATTTCCAGGGATTTTTAGTTGATTGTTATGGCAGTTTTTATTTTTTCACCATGGAAAGCATTTCACAAAATAGTCTGTACCATTTATTTTGCGGATTTCCCAAATTGCCGGCAGGAAAATATTTCAGACATGGTATCTGTTTTTTCGAAGATACATCGTATCTGGTCAATATTCTCACAGATACGACCGCATATTCTTTCGCGCGCAGAATATCGCGGATAATTCATATCATAATTCATGCAGCTTATCCGGTCAGTTCACACTGACATAATTTCACCCAGGTAAAACAAAACTATCCGGAAAACCTGTCACCGGAAACTTTTCCGGATACGATTCAAAAAATAGATTTGGAGGATAAATTATGAGTAGTCTATTGATAAAAAATGCTTCTGCCATTGTCACCTGTGATGAGCAGGATTCCGTATTGGAAAATTCCAACATTCTAATTCAGGACGGTGTCATTACATACATAGGCAGTGCGCATCAGACAGCGGACGAAACGATTGATGCTGATGGTTGTATCGTGTACCCCGGCTTGATCAACACCCATCACCATCTCTACCAGACATTCAGCCGAAACCTGCCTCAGGTACAGAATATGGAACTTTTTGACTGGCTGACCACGCTGTATGAGATCTGGAAAAATCTGGACAGCGATATCATTTACCAGAGTTCCGTCACAGGCATGGGTGAATTATTAAAGACAGGCTGTACGACCTGTTTTGATCATCACTATGTATTTCCCGGCGGAAATTCCGGAGCACTTCTGGAATCTCAGTTTGCCGCGGCAAAAGAGCTCGGAATCCGTATGTATGCGTCCAGGGGGAGCATGGACTTAAGCAAAAAAGACGGCGGCCTTCCGCCCGACAGCGTTGTGCAGACCGTAGATGAAATTCTGAGGGATTCCCGCAGCGCAGTAGAGAAATATCATGATCCGGCGCCATTTTCCATGAAAATGGTTGCGTTGGCTCCCTGCTCTCCATTCAGCGCAGGCGAAGAGTTGTACCGCCAGTCTGCTATACTGGCAAGAAATCTTGGAGTACGCCTTCATACTCACCTGTGTGAAACCATAGATGAAGAGAATTATGTACTGGAGAAATATGGGAAACGTCCCCTGGCTTATATGGAAGATATGGACTGGATTGGAAATGATGTGTGGTATGCCCATGGAATCCATTTTAATGACGAAGAATTAAAGCTTCTGGCCCAGACCGGAACCGGTGTTGCACACTGTCCTATCTCCAACATGAAACTGTCTTCCGGCATCTGCCGTATCCCGGATATGCTGAGACTGGGCGTTCCGGTCGGACTTGCAGTAGACGGCAGCGCAAGCAACGATGGTTCCAATCTTCTGGAAGAACTGCGCGTGGCCTTTCTGCTGCATCGTCTGAATTCCAGTAAGCTTGCGCCAAGCGGCTATGACCTGTTAAAAATCGCCACCAATGGCAGTGCAAAAGTACTGGGACGCAATGACATCGGCAGTCTGGAAGCAGGAAAGGCCGGTGACCTGTTCCTAATCCGCCGGAACCGTCTGGATCTGGTAGGCGCCGATCTGGATGTAAAATCCATGCTCGGCACAGTAGGCATCAAAGGTGCTGTGGACTATACTGTCGTGAACGGCAAGGTTGTCGTAAAGAACGGGGAACTTGTGGGAGTCGAGGAAGAGAAGGAGATAGAAAAGGGCAGAAAGCTTGTCAATGATTACCTAAACAGGATCTGATAGACCGTTTTTATCGGATTCATACGAGGATGATTTATAATATGAGTGATGTCCAGGAGAAATAATAAATAACGAGACCGTGAGTTAGTTTATCAGTTAGATGGGTTACTAAGATAAAACGCAAAGGGGCAAGCCCGGGATATACCGTGCCTGCCCCTTTGCGTTTTAGTTTTGTCCCAAGGACTTTCGGACTTAGAATATAGTTGACTAGTTTGCGAAGCAGATTTTAAATGCGTGCAAAGTTGATTGCCAGTTTTGCAAAAAAGTCTTCCAGAGTCAATCTGGCATCCAGATATTTATACACCCTGATTTCCCGGTTATCCTGCCCGTGGATATAAGTCGTATCCTCCGCAATCCTTGGAGCAGGCACCAGGTCATAGCTGACCTTTTCCAGTTCTTCCATCAGTACGGCAATGGTTCCCTGGTCACCAAGTCCCCAGATTTCTCCGTGGGGCCATGCCATCTCGTATTTCGCCGCAAACTCATTAAACTCTACCATCTGCTTAAAGAGATATTCTCCGATTTTTCCGCAGGGACGGACTTTCAACTGCAGTTCCGCCAGGGATACCGCCATAACTTTATATAAGCTCTTAGGCACCTGCCAGAGCGGCGCTTTGGAAGAAAAGATTACATTTGCCGCATGCACATCCATCATCAGGTTAAACTCAAATCCACCCTCCGGATAATCGCCGCCCCCAATCCAGATGATTGTCATCCTCTCTGCAATCTCCGGCTTCATGAGAAGGGCGGAAGCCACATCTGTCACTGCCCCCTGGCAGGCAACATACAGGGGGCGCTTGTCTTCTTTCATAGCTTCCTCAATAATAAATCTTGCTCCTTCGGAATCAATGGGCGTCTGTTCATCCTTCATTCCCGTAGCAGCTCCCATCAATACCGGGTATTTCCCTTCCAGTCCCATCAGGTCCAGAACCTTCACAATCTCATCATAGCTTGCTTTCGCTGTCCCTTCTTCACCGTAACTCTGCGGATTCTTCCAGAAATGCCCTGCCACAATCCCCTTTACATCAAATCGCGGCGTCATCAGATGATGTGCTACTGCAAACTGGTCATCAGCCTCATTTTTGCAGTCTGTATGCACAATCACGCGCACTTTTTTGTTTTCTGGTACCGTATACTCATAATTCCACATAATAAAACAGCCTCCACCTTTTAGATTTTTCCATCCTGATTGACTGAATACCCATCAGAAATGTAATTGCCTCTGTGCAATGAACCTATTATATATTGAAAATACATAAATGTAAAGACTAAATTTTTACAATTCAGGACATCTGGCAGGCCTCGGTTACTGTTCACGGGGCTGTACGGTCGGTTAGACCGTGAACTGTGACGGGCCTGTTTCTGAATAGTTATTATTATGAATTCATCTTATGAACTATCCTCTGAACCTGCTGTACTGTCATCGTCCCTTGTCCCAAATCTACATCTGCAAACTGTCCAAATGGAATCGCCCTGGCCAAAGGAAGCAGTTGATTCTTCTTTTCATCAAAGAAATCTCTCATTGTCTCATTTTCTTCCGCCATCGCTTCCGGAAAATCCGGTGACGCGGTGAAATGTCCTACCTGCATCTGAGGACTGAAATATTTTACCTTCTCCTCTGATTCAACATTTACCGATGCACTCAGAAGGATTTCTCTTGAGCTGCGCCCTACCATAATCTCAAAACTGCCGCCTTCTACGACCCATTTATGCAGTGCCGGCGTATAGTATTCAAAAGCATGACGCCCCAGAGTGATGGAAACCTCCTGTTCTTCTCCCGGCGCCAGACGCACTTTCTGGAATCCCCTCAATTCCTTCACCGGGCGGTGCATGGTGGATTCCACATCATGTACATAAACCTGAGCAACATCAGAACCTGCACGGGAACCTGTATTTTTCACACGGAAAGATACGGTCAATGTATCATCTGCCCCCATGTTCTCCTTATCCAACCGGATATCACTGTATTCAAAAGTAGTGTAGGACAGCCCATATCCGAACGGATATGCCACATCCAGTTTTTTCGCGTCATACCAACGGTAGCCGATATAAATTCCTTCCCCATAAACCACATTGGGAACCGTATCCGGATAGCATGGGAAATTCAGGTAAGACGGTGTATCCTCCAGACGGCAGGGATAAGTCTCCGGAAGGCGTCCGCCCGGCTCTGCCAGCCCAAACAGAATTTCTACGATTGCGCTTCCCATAGCCTCTCCGGCATATCCGCCCTGAATCACGGCCCTGACCCGTTTATTGTAAGCGGAAATATCTACCGGTGCACCTGTATTTACTACCAAAATCACATTTTGATTGACTTCCAGAACAGCTTCCAGAAGATCGCGCTGGCTCTTTGGAAGAAACAGATCTGTACGGTCATAGCCTTCGCTTTCAATACCATAAGGATATCCGGTAAACATAATAATCTGATCCGCATTTTTTGCTGTTTCTACAGCCTCTGCCAGAAGGTCCTCTCTCGGAGTATCCTCCGGAGGGAATCCGGCATTAATCTGATAACCTGCAGCATAGGAAAGCTTCTCCTCCCCTGTCAGTTTTACAATCTCGTCATAAGTAATATCCAGTGTATGGCCGTTCATATGACCCGAACCTCCGCCCATATAGCATGGACTTTTAGCAAATGCACCAATCACCGCCAGATTTTCCACCTGTTCAGCCGAAAGCGGCAGTACACCGTCGTTCTCCAGAAGAACCGTTCCTTCCAGTGCCGCCCTCTTAGCCAGTGCATGATGAGCCGCCAAATCCAGCTCCGGCACCTCATATCCGTCATGAATCTTATAGAAGCAGTCCACCACATGATACGCGATAGTATCCAACTCTTCTTCCGAAATCTCACCATTATTGACTGCGTCCCGGAGCAGATGTACATGGTTGCTCTCTTCTGCCAGTTCCACGTCCAGTCCGCATTTATGACCTTCTACCTTATCCTCTTTATAGTGAACAGCAAATGCGTCTGACATTACCAGTCCATTGTATCCCCATTCCTTGCGGAGCTTATCCATAATTTCCGGATTCTGGTGAACCCATTTGCCATTTACACGGTTATAGCAGCTCATGATCGTCCACGGGTCCGATTTTTCCAGAATCAACTGGAATACCCGAAGGTACAGTTCATTCAATGTACGCTCATCCACAACCGCATTGGTCGTCATACGCTCATACTCCTGGTTATTGCATACAAAATGCTTCAGGTTTGCCGCCACACGCTGGCTCTGCACACCATTGATATAATTTGCGCCCAGTTCCGAGGAAAGTACCGGGTCCTCCGAATAATATTCAAAATTACGTCCGCCTAATGGACTTCTCTTCATATTGACGCCTGGACGGAGCAGAATGTCCACCTGTTGGTTTTTACATTCCTTTCCCATCGCCGCACCAATCTCATGTGCAAGCTCAGGGTCCCAGGACGCCCCCTGGGCAGCCGCCTGCGGGAAACAGGTCCCCCAGAATTTTTCTTCCATCTCTTCGCGCGGGATGCGGAAATAATCACACCAGCCGCCGGATGGATTGTCACAGCTCCGATATGCAATGCCGAACCGCGGCAGATTTCCAAAACGGTCTTCATGCAATGCACAGCATCGAATCTTCTCATCCAGTGTCAGAGAATCTACAATCTCCCGAATTTCTTTTTCCGTTTTTGCCATTGCTTTATTCCTCCTACTTTTTTATACAGAATTTCCTGCGTCAGGATAACTCTCCCTCGTATTTCTCCGGCATCCATCCGTTGGAAATACATTTGCCGATATCCCAGCAATCCCAGTCCGGGTCGTCCAGATGGGTCTTATAGCACCAGTAGAACCATCCTTCACAGTGTTCAAATGCATCCAACTGTGCCTTTGCCAGTGCGCCATATACCCGTTTGCGCTCCTCCCGGCTTTCTTCCTTCAATCCCGGCTGTGCATTAAACAGACACCACTCTCCGCAGAATGTCGGTACTTTCGACTGGCCATAAGAAACCTCTGATACGAAACGTTCTCCTACATATTTCACATATTCCTCCACATTCGGCTCGCACAGATGCATCCAGTCCGCCAGCATAATATATTGATGTGTATCCAGCATCACATTTTCAAAATCCTTCTGGTCTGCCAGCCAGTCCGCATAATGGTGGATATCAAATGCATCATCAAACACAACTGTCTTCGATGTTGGAAGATATTTTCGGATGCGGAAATATGCCGTACGATAAAACTCCTCTAACCATGCATGGTCGTAAGCCACGTTTTTCTTTGCAGCTTCTTTGTCCACTGCCGGATAACGTTCCAAAATATTGATACCGATTTCTTCCATCAGCTTTGCCAAGGCTCCATCAGAAGGCATTGGCTCATTAAGCACCTCAATTCCAAAGAGAGCCGGGTCCTGTCCATAACGCAGCGCCAAACGCTCCAATACACTCAGAGAAATCTCCACCCGGTTCGGATGGTTGGACCACTGCACAATTCCGCAGATTCCGGCATTGTCGCTTCCATTCTGGCTTCCAGGCACCGTATGGAGGTCTAACAGGACTTTAATTCCATACTGGTTCGCCCATTTCATCGCCTTATCTACATATTCTACGCAATGTACATAGGGGCCGATATCTTCAAATACAAAAAACGGAATCGGAATCCGTACCATATTGATTCCTTTTTCTGCAAGATATGCAAAATCACGACTGGTAATATAGTGGTCACGATGCGCTTTCAGCCGGGCACGTTTTTCATTTTCGCTGAGCTGAAGGCAAAGATATGCTTCGTCCTCGGCCGTTGTATCATTATACAATTCCGGACTCATCCATTTTTCAAGAACCAGCCAGTTTCCTAAATTCACGCCTCTGATCTTCATGAAGCTTCCCTTCCTTTTCTTAGTTTTCTTAACCACTGCTTTATTTTTTTACAGCCACATGAGTATTTTGAAATCTCATGCGGCTGTATGATCACTCTCTTTTCGTTTTTTACTTCGCTTCTGCCTGACGTTTATCCAGTTCCGCACGAATCTCCGGATATCTCTTATCCAAGTCATACGGTATCAATACAACAATCGCGATAATTGTAGATACCAGAGACAATCCGCCGAATGCAAAGTTGATTGCCGTATGAGTCTGAGGGAACGCCTGTGCAATATTCTGACCTGCTGCCAAAGCGCTGTCCAATGCGTCTGCATCGTAAGCTCCCCATACCAGAAGAGCGGATACAATGGCTGATGCACTGGCACTGGCAAGTTTGTTCAGGAAACCTGAAATTGCTGTCTGCGTACCTGCCAGACTCTTGCCGCATTTCCACTCCGTATAATCGAAAATATCCGGCATCATAGAATAGAACATACTGGAACGGAATCCAAACCCAAGTCCGATCAATCCCAAAGCTGCAGTTGCAATCGTTCCGTTAGAGGTAAAAAACAGAATTCCGTAACCAACCGCATCCACGATTGCACCGAACTGCATCAATTTTACCTTATGTACACCCTTGCCATTTAAAACAGCCGCAAGCAGCATGGTCGGGATGGCAAGAATTGTCAACAGAGCCATTGCGGTCGGCATTGCACTTACATCACCCACAATATAGCTGTAGTAGTACTGCATTGCGCCATACATCCCCAGATAGCCTACAAACAGGAAATATACTAACAGTAATAGCATGATATAGTATTTATTTTTAAATACATTTTTCAGATCCTCTACAAAGGAAGACTTCACAACAGTCTTAGTAGGCGGGTTAATCTCTACAGTGCTGAACACACATATGAACATAATCACAATAACCATAAGTCCCAGCACAATATTTGTATTTCTGTAGCCTGCGGCCAGGGCTGCACCTGTGGCCTCAGAAGAACCTGCAAAGTAGTAAACCATCGGAATGACAAACAGTGATGATGTAAGAGAACCCAGATTTGCAAAGACCATACGTGTCGTTGCAATATTGGTACGCTCAGAAGGTGACGGCGATAACGCGGTAACAATCGGAGCCATCGGGATATTTACCAGTGTATAACCAAATGAAAAGATAACATATGTAATATATGCCCAAGCCAGTTTTGCACCTGCGCTCCATCCTGTCGGAACTGAAAACAGCAATACCATTCCGACTGCCAGAACCGGCGCACCAACCAGCATCCATGGACGGTAACGGCCCATCTTTGTATCCGTACGGTCTACGAAAGAACCGACCATGTAATCTGTAAATGCATCAATAAATTTTGTTACGACAAACATAAATCCGGCAGCTCCGGCACTGATACCTGCACAGTTCGTATAATAAAACAGAAGATATGTATTTGCCAGCAGATAAGCAAGGTTGCAGGCATAATCGCTGATACCGAATCCGATACGCTGTCTCCATTTAAAACCAGTTGTCTGATAATAACTTGCCTCATGTTTTAATGTTTGCATAATGATTTCTCCTCTTCCTTTTCATTTTGAAACGCGTTCCCTAATCACTTGTGATGGTGGTATTATAGCGCGTCTTTTAGATTTTCTATATCATTATCCAAACAATTATATCAAAATACAAACATTATATATGTCATTTTTTTAACAGATACTTCTCATGATTCAGAACGGAATTCTTTTTCTTTAAATGCCTCCCGGTACTGTTTCGGAGTCATCTTCATATACCGCTTAAATGCACTTCCAAAATGGCTCTGGGAGTGAAAACACACATAGTCACTGATTTCCGTCAGACTAGCCTCCGAATACTTCAGCAGGTTTGCCGCACGCTCCACACGGAATTTCTGAATGTACTCCTGGATATTCATCCCCATATCCTGCCGGAACACCCTTGAGAGGTGGCCCGCACTGATTCCGATTGCCTCTGCAATGTCCTCCAGATAAATTTTATGGTTATAGTTTTTATAAATATAATCCTTGCACTGCTCCGTATAATTGGCGGACGCTTTCTCTGCTTTTACATCCGCCACCAGTTTTGCAAATTCATAGATAACTTTCCGGCAGTATTCCTCCAATTCCTCTGTCTTCGTACATTGGTCGATTCGGTTGATAAAAATATCGCTCAGCCGGTAGGCCTTTGCCGGGGATACGCCATTCATGATTGCTTCTCTTGTTGAAACGGTTACAACAGTCACGGATAAATTTCTATAATGATTCTTTTTCTTACTGGACAGAATTCCCGCATTGTCTAACATCGCATCCATTCTCCGCCTGGCTTCCACAGGCCGCCCCTGTGCCACACATTCCAAAATATAGCGCTCCTCCTGATATGTATGGTGATAGAGGTCCTCATCCAGTTTCTTCATTTCCAGAGCGATATTCTCTCTCTCCATCTCAGTCTCTTCTATATCTGCAAGAGCATTCGCTTTCCGGATTGCCTCCACCTCCACAGGAACACCGTTTTCCAGTTCATACAGCACCGCAGCAAGGGTAAGAACCCGAAAAAGAGACATCTTGGCGGGATGTCTCCTTTCTTCTGCTGAAATACCGTAGTATTTATAAAAACTGCAAAGCCCTGCATGATCCATATCCTCCGTACAAATCGGACCTGTCAGACAAAATCCTTTCCGCCCTTTCATACAGACGAAAAATACATTATTTTCATCCTTGTAAATGACCGGAAGCTCCTGGCTTTTCCCTTTTTCTAAAAGCCGCTCCACAAGAAACGGCGCACTGATAAACGGACTCTCCTCTGCTAAAAATACGCCGGAGCCCGCCGGCATACAATTCTCATGGGCCACAAAAAAAATCGGAATTCCTAAAAGCTGCTCTACTTTTTCTATCAACCGCGGCATAACCATGCTCCTCCTGGGTAACTTTTAATATATACAGGCATTTTCCGTCTTTACCGGAATACACAACATCCTTTCTTCAAAAATACTGGAATCGTATCCAACGGCGCCTCCACTACGTACCTTTGCCCGCCTTCATACTCTTTTCCTGACGCATATTCCATCCACTGTTCCCCGCCCGGCAGATAAACGCTGCGGGAAGTCTTGCCTGCATGCAGGATTGGAGCCACCAGGATATCCGGACCATAGAAGTATTCATCCTCGATTTCCCAGCAGACCTTATCCTGTGGATACATATAGAACAGAGTCCGCATCACCGGAGTACCCTTCTCATGGGCTTCCTCCATGATACGTCTCGTATAGGGCCGCATCCGTTCCCGCAATTCCATGTACTTCTTACAAATCTCGTAGACTTCCTCTCCATAGGACCAGACCTCATTGTCCGCCCCGGAACAGCACTCTGCTCCGCCTGTGGTTCCATATTGGGGCTGTCTCGGCTCCCTGTCTCCGTGAAGCCGCATCACCGGGCAGAACGCGCCCCATTCAAACCATCTGGCAAACAACTCCTGAAATGCCGGGTCCTTCGGATTTCCCCCATGGAAACCTCCGATATCCGTGGTCCACCAGGGAATTCCCGCCATCCCCATATTCAGTCCTGCCGCAAGCTGGTTTTGCATACTCTCAAAACTGGAGGCGATATCTCCTGACCATACGAGCGCCCCGTATCTCTGGCTCCCCGCCCATGCACAGCGGAGAAGATTGACAATGTTCTTCTGTCCCTCTTCCTCCATGCCTTCATAAAACGTTTTTGCGTAGTCCACCGGATATCTGTTTCCAATCTGCAGATTCGTCCCCTGATGATACCGGTAATTGTCAAAGTCGTAAACCGAATATTCCGGCTCCGCCTCGTCCAGCCAGAATATCTTGATTCCCTTGTCATAGTAATTATGCTTCGCTTTGTCCCAGACATATTTCCGGGCATCCGGATTCGTCGCATCATAATGGATGGTCGCGCCCATAAAATCCAATCCCACACGGAAACCTCTCTCCGTGCGGATCAGATATCCCTTTTCCAGCATTTCCTCATAATTTTCACTGGTCTTGTCTACGGTGGGCCAGACGGATACCATCAATTCAATTCCCATCTCCTGCAATTCCCGTATCATGTTTTCCGGCTCCGGCCAGTATACCGGGTCAAATTTCCATTCTCCCTGCCTGGGCCAGTGGAAATAATCAATCACGATCACGTCAATGGGAAGATTTCTGCGCTTGTATTCTCTTGCCACTTCCAATAGTTCTTCCTGTGTCTGATAGCGCAGCTTGCACTGCCAGAAGCCTAGTCCATATTCCGGCATCATAGGCACAGTCCCGGTCACTGCCGCATAAGCCTCCTCAATCTCCGCCGGGGTATCGCCTGCCACCACCCAGTAATCCAGTGCCTTAGTGGAATATGCCTCAAAGCTCATAATATTTTTCCCAAACACCGCACGGCCGACTCCCGGATTATTCCACAAAAATCCATATCCCAGAGAGGAAACAGCAAACGGCACGCTGGCCTGCGAATTCCGATGTGCCAGTTCCAAATCCAGTCCTTTCAAATCAAGGTATGGCTGTTGGTACTGCCCCATCCCATATATTCTTTCATTTCTATCCACAGACTCAAACCGCATCGTGAGATGATAATCCCCGCCAGTAATGGGTTTAAATTCCCGCGCCTCCACTTCGATGGCACTGCATTTTTTATCCAGTACATCTCTGCGGTTCCGGCAGTATTCCTCCAAAAGCAGTTTGTTATCGGCATTATAAACGGTGAGTTTCCCAAGCTTCGTTATCTCAGCCCAAATCTTGCCGTTTGTAATCCTTGCACCTTTTTCCGAATACCCTATCTCACAATTGTCCATTCCTTTTTGGCTTAATGCCCAATCCTCCTGCGGCATCTGAGCCTCTTTTGTGGCACGGACCCGTAGTGCATTCTTCCCCCAAGGCTCTATCCACACTTCCTCTGCATCGTAATGATATATCAGCCTTCCATCCTCTATCTTCAGCATTTCTGCTCCTTCCTGAATTGATAACTGCCTGCAGTACAAACGACTGCCTGCTTCTACCGAATATTCCTGTTTTCTCGTTCTTCCATTATAAACTACCTTTGCCCTTGACACAAGCAGTTGATTACCCTTTCACCGCCCCGCTTGTCATACCGCTGACGATATACTTCTGCATGAAAATGAATATCAATGCCACCGGAATAATCGTGACAACCGCAAAAGCCGTCAAGTAACTCCATTTTGTCCCATACTGTCCCATAAAGTTAAAGATTCCTGCCGTAATCGGTCTTTTTTCCTGATCCAGAATGAATGTCATTCCATATGCCAGATCGCCCCATGCATACAAGAAGGAAAAGATTGCACATACCATGACTCCGGGCCTTGCTATGGGAATCAAAACCTTTACAAAAGCAGTAAAACGGTTACATCCATCCAGATACGCCGCCTCTTCCAAATCCTTAGGTATGGAGGCGAAATAATTTTTCAAAATCAGAATAGAAAACGGAATTCCTATCGTAGCATCCGCCAGTACTGCCGCAACCCATGTATTATACACATGCATATTTTTAAACATAATGAACATTGGAGTCAGCAGCACGGATACCGGAAGCATCTGTGTCACCAGAAATGACAGCAGCATCAGTTTCCTTCCCTTAAAATGATACTTTGCAATCCCATAGGATGCGGGTACAGCCAGTACCACCGCAATCAGGGCAGCTCCGATGGAAATCAAAAAGCTGTTTCCAAAGGAGCGGAACATATTAAAATCACCGGTCTCCACCTGTGCCGCATAAGACTGTGTATTCAAGACATGCGGGTAAAATGTAGGCGGATTTTGAAAGATTTCCTGCTCCGTCTTTAAAGAAGTAATCAACGCCCAGTATAGAGGAAATAGGAGGACGCACAACAACAATACCGATACAAGACATAGTATCACATTCTTTTTTCCCGAAATCTTTTTCTCTTCATCCATCAGTCTTCCTCCCCATCCGTTGTAACTTTAATATAAAATACGCCTACGATCAATAAGAGTAACAGCAATACATTCGCCACTGCAGAGCCTTTACTGTATTTAAACATCTCAAATGACAGCTTATAAGAGTATGTGGACAACATATGTGTCGAATTTACCGGACCTCCGCTTGTCATGACATATACCAGGTCATATACTTTAAAAGTATATATGAATCCCAGAATCAGCACAGATTCTATGGTGGGCTTCAGAAGCGGAAGCGTAATCTTAAAAAAGGTCTGTACCTTATCCGCGCCGTCAATCGAAGCGCTCTCATACAATTCCTTCGGTATCGTAGTCAATCCGGTAGACAATAGAATCATGTTAAATGGAATCCCAATCCATACATTCGCACAGATCAAGGCGAACATCGCCGTTCCCGGCGTAGTCAGCCATTCAATATTTTTACTGATCAGATGAAGACTCCTTAAAATATAGTTAAGTACCCCGATATCGGTGGCAAACAAAAGCTTAAACATAAGCGCTGTAACCGTGACCGGTATCATCCACGGCACCAACAGGATTCCACGGATTGGCTTTGCAAGTGTAAACCGTTTACTGAAAAACAATGCCAGTGCAAAGCCAATGACAAACTGGAATACCAGACATAAAATCGTATAACGCAATGTATTGCCTAAGGAGGTCGTAAATACACTATCGCTCATTAGTTCCCTGTAATTTTCAAACAGTATAAAGTTCTTTGTGCCGCGGACCAGATTCCCCGCATTCACATCCTGAAAACTCAGAATGATATTACGCACAATCGGATATCCTACAAAAACCAACATGTACAGGAATGCCGGAAGCACAAATAAGATTCCCACGTTCTCATAACGAAATATCTTTTTTATTTTCTCCATAAAACTCTCCTTCCTGACCTGCAAAAAACATACTGAGTACATATTTCTGACAGGCAGCACCAGCTAGAAAAGGTATAAAACTGGCTGCCGCCCAGATAGGTACATGCTGTGCGGCAGCCGGATATTTACTTTTCACTATTTTACTATCTCGTCAATGGTTGTCTGAGCCTGTGCAGCAGCTTCTTCCGGCGCTGCTGTTCCGGTAATCACCTGATTGAATGCCAGAGAAATCGCATCTGATACGCTTGGCCATTCAGCCAGAGGACCTCTTGGCATTGCATACTGCAATTCCTCAACAAATGGCTGATACGGGGAATCTTCTTCAAACTGGCTCTCAGCAATCGTCTGGTCCGCAGAAATATATCCGAATTTATCCATCAGATATTTCACCTGCTCTTCTGCAGTCGCATATGTGAGGAAATCCAAAGCTCCGTCTACATTTCTGCCGTTGATTACCGCATAGTTTTCTCCGCCGAGTACGGATGTATATTCCGCATCTTTTGGAAGTAATGTTACTTTCCAGTTCAAATCCGGCGCTTCTGACTGCATGGTCGGAATCTGCCATGGACCGTTCTCCATCATTGCCACGTTGCCTGCGATAAACTGGTTCATAACGTCTCCCTGTGTCCAGTTGATGCACTCTTTGCTCATCACTCCGTCATTTACCAAATCCCCGATAAATGTCAGAGCGCGGATACCGTTTTCGTTGTCGATGTCATAGGATGTAGCGCCTGTTGACCAGAGCCATGGAGCGAAGTTAAAGGTTCCCTCTTCATTCTGTACGCTGCAGAGCGCCAGTCCGGTCACGCTGTCAGTGGTCAGCGCTTTTGCAGTTTCTTTTAATTCATCCCATGTGGTCGGAACCTCACAGCCAGCCTCTTTTAACATATCTTCATTGTAGTATAAAGCCAGGCAGTTTGCGCCGAATGGCACACCATATAATTTGTCATCTACCGTACAGGAGTTTACGGTTCCCTCGTAGTAGCCGCTTACGTCAAACTTTCCGGTCAGGTCCTCAAAGATTCCCATCTCCACGTAAGATGCATGGTCCGGAGAATCCAAAATCGCAATATCCGGCAAGTCGTCTGCGGAAGCTCCGATGGATAACTGCTTTTTGAAATCTGCAAAGGGTACATATTTTGCAGTTACTTCGTATTGATCCTGAGACCCATTGTAATCCTGGATCACCTTGTCTAATGCCACCTGATGGCCTTCTGTTTCCCAGTAATACCAAATAGTTACTGCCTCGGCATCCCCTGAAGATGCCTGGCTTTCGCCCTCTTCTGCATTTTCTTGTGTAGAAGTCCCTGCGTCCTCACCTGACGTATCCTGAGTATCGCCGCCTCCGCCGGAGCATCCTGCGAGCAGGCCTACACTCAATGCCAACACTGTCAATAATGCGGTTATCTTTCTCTTTTTCATTTTTTTCCTCCTTCAAATACGCTGTTGTTTTTGTTGTATTTATCATACTGTTTTTTTCTTCCCCGGAAAACGGTAAAAAAGTGAAAAAGGATAAATAATCTAAAGCAGCTCTTCCTCTATCGGTTCGCCTTTCTATATTCAGCAGGCGACATTCCCACACATTCCTTAAACACCCTGGCAAAATATTTCGCATCTGTGTAACCTACTTTTTCTGAAATCTCATATTGCTTCAACTGGGTTCCTATCAGTAATTCCTTAGCCTTCAGCAAACGGTAATTACGAATATAGGAACTGAAATTTTCTCCCAGTTCTTTATGGAACTGCGCCCCCAGATATTCCTGTGTCAGATTCAGCCTGTCTGCAATCTCACTCAGCGTGATTCCATCCGCATAAAATTCATGAATCATGCTCTGCGTCTTTTTGACGGCAAGGCTAAGCCCTTCTGTCTCTTTTACCGAAATACGCATATGGCAGAGCAGCTCTTCATAAGTGCTCTTTAGTTCCTCTTCCGTCCTGGCACCCATAATATGGTTCAGCAGTTTCTTCTGGTCAATTTTATGATAATCAATCCCGTCGACTTCCTTCGCGATATTGAGCAGCGACCACTGGAAACGGACGTAAGATTCCTTTACTTCCCTGGGCGAATAAACTTTTCCATTCAAGAAATAACTGTGAAACTTTTCGATAATCTCCCGTAATCTTTGATTTTCTCCCGTGCAGACTGCAATTTTCATCTGATTTTCCAGTTCTACCGGATAAATGCAGATTTCTGTCCGAATGTCCGAGATTCTAGGATAAGAAATCAAAATATCGTCTCCAAGGACGATGTTCCAGTCCATAAAGGGAATCAATCTCTGATACCCTTCCCTGATTTCCTGTATCCCGCACACCTCCATCATTCCGTAGCTGAACTTCCACTCCCGTTTTTCTCTCCTCTGAAGCAAAATCTGGTTCTGATACCACCGCTCAATTTCCTGCCTGGAAGAATAGCCGTAAATAACAGTCAAAATCACCTGGTCATACTCCATATCTACCAGACAGTAATCCAGATTTTTCTGCTCCATTAACCGGCACATCTCCTGCCGTTTTCTTTCCCTGTGCTCTTCAAAACTATTTCCCATATAAGTAAGCAGTTCTATTAAATGGGAATCTTTTCCTACCCCATACCGATTCTCCAAAAACTCTTCTACCTGCCCGTCCAACACAGACACCCCGTGAAGAATATTCGAAACAATATTTTCCAAGCCGCCCATGGAATCCGGGATTCTTTTTTGTTCCTGCTCATACAACTGCTGTATCTTCTGGATTGTCTGTACAAAATCCTGCACTACCACAGGCTTGATAATATAATCACTGACGCCTAATTTGACCGCCTGCTGCGCATAGGAAAATTCGGAGTAGGCAGTCAGGATGATGACTTTGGGAAAGAGCCCCTGCTCTTGTATCTTTGAGAGCATTTCCAAACCGTCCATGACAGGCATCTTAATGTCCGTAATCACCAGATCCGGCCTGCATTCTTCAATGCAGTGAAGCCCCTCCTGTCCGTTGCCTGCCACACTGACAACGGCAATCTCAGGAAACATTTTATCCAGAAGCTTACACAAGCCTTCTCTGATCAATATCTCATCTTCCACTACGACTGCTTTCATAACTCCTCCTTTTGAGACACCGGAATCCGTATCTCCACAGCAGTTCCCTGCCCTTTTTCACTCTCTATGACGACATTTGCACTTTCACCATAATACATATTGAGCCTGGTAATCGCATTTTCCATCCCAATGTGGTTTTTATCATCTGTTTTCCGAAAAATCCCGCCGTTTATCTCCTTTACCAACTCCTGCGGCATCCCGCAGCCGTTGTCCTTAATACTAATTTTTACAAACTCCCCATCCCGTTCCATATTTACAAAAAGAAGATGTTTTCTGTCCATTCCCTCAAATCCATGAAGAATCGCATTCTCAATAAAAGGCTGCAAAAGCAGCTTATGAATGAACAATTCCATAAGTTCTGGTTCTACATTCATCTGACATTCAAAGGTATTTTTCAACTTCGTCTGCTGCAGGAAAATATACTGTTTCAGCCAATCTACTTCTTCTTTGATTGTCACGATTCCATTACTGTTAGAGATTCCATACCGCAGAATATGTGCGAGCGTTGCTATCATATTGCTGATCTCATACTCATCCCTGTCTATTGCCATCCAATTGATGGTATCTAATGTATTATAGATAAAATGAGGATTAATCTGAGCCTCCAAGGCAGTAATCTCGGCATTTTTCTGTTTTTCGACAGACAATTTCAGCTTGTCCATCGTAGAATTAAATTCCTCCGCTATAATCTCAATCTCCGTCGGACGCGTCGAATCCGGCGCCACATGGACATTTAAATCTCCCTGCCCGGCCTTTCGCATCGTCTCCACCACTCTTTTTATGGAGCCGGTCATCCGGTTGACCTGCCGCACCATGATCACCAAAACCGCCAGCAGAGATAACAAGGTGACACTGACCAATATCTTCTGCTGCTGATGAAGCCCGTTCACCAATTCCTCCTGGTTCGTGGCCCGGATAATCTCCCATCCTGTCTTTTCATCATGTACGGAATAAATGGATAATCTGCCGTCTCCCAAAAGCCCTGTCTGGGCCGCCAATTCTTGATAAGCAGCTTTTTTTTGCTCTGCATCCGCACGCTCTGGGAAAATAGAATGTCCAATCTCCTCAGAATTGGAACAGGATATCACATTTCCGTTCTCATCCACAATAAAATTCAGCCCGTTTTCCGCAGGCGCTGAACAGACTTCCTCCAGAAGCTTCTCATCGATGCTGACAATCACCACCCCGCACTGCTTTTTCACATTCCGGTAATCAATGATGCGGTGTCCAATATGGAACAAATAACAGGAGTTGCTTCCGAACACCACTTTTTCTCCGGTAGGAAAAATATGGGTCTGGTTATCACCGCTGATTTCCTCATATAGCTCAGCCTTTGACTTTGCCATACTGTCCATCCAGGATGTGTAGGTGGTAGAAGCTGTAAGCTGATCGTAAAATACCAGTTCTTTGCTTTCTGTAATCACAGAGATGGATTTTACATAGTCTTTCGTATAAAACAGCCCTCTCAAAGTTTTTCTGAGCATTTTCCGGTTGTTAGCCACATCTTCTCCTGCATTAATCTTATCAACTAATTCCACAATTGAATCATCCGTATAGACCTGGAACAGAATATCCTCATAGGACTCCAGCCACACATCAAGCCCTGCCTTTGTCTGCTGCAGATTGGCTTTTGTCATGCTCTCTACATTATGCTGTACAAGCCCGGACGTATTATAATACGATATGATGTTGATCAAAAGGATGGGGATAACCGATGTAATGATAAATGCAGTTACGAGTTGGATTCTAATACTTTTCCTGTCAAGTTTGATTGATTTCATGGCAGACCCTCCCTCCTATCATTATACCTGATATTTTTTGCCGGGAAATATGAAAAATGTTAGAAAGGTTGAATTATGCAAGATAAAAAGAAATTATTTTAGAAGGTAATGTTTTTTCCTTAAAAAATCGACTGCACTTTTGATAACAGCGCAGCCGATATTTTTATAATTTTTTGGTACTCTGTATTTTTGAACTGCCCCGCAGCTCCAATAATTTTTACGGACGGCAATTCAATGACCTGGACAGCCATGCTTGTCCTCTCCGCACTGATGTCTGTGACAGCTTCCTCCCTGATGGTCATGTCCATGATGGTCGCAGTGCACTTCCGGGTTGTAAGCAAGATTATCTGCCAGAAATGCCTTGACTGCATCATCTGCTTTTCCTGAAACGCCGCCATAAAGCTTGATTCCGGCGTCTGCCAATGCAACCTGTGCTCCGTAGCCAATGCCGCCGCAGATTAAAGTATCTACTTCTAAGTCTGTCAAAAAACCGGAAAGAGCTCCATGCCCGCTTCCATTAGTATCCACGGTCTGTTCCTTCGTAATCTGTCCATCCGCAACGTCATAGATTTTAAATTGTTCCGTATGTCCAAAGTGCTGGAACACCTCTCCATTTTCAAATGTAACTGCAATTCTCATTTTCATCTACTCCTTTCCTAATGTAAAAGATATTATATCAATGTTAGCCGGATAAATCCAGATGGTTATAAAATTTTATAATATTTCGTAACTATTCTGAACGGCAGCAATATGCAAAAATTGACTGTGCAAGTTTACTTGCTAAAGGCTGTTTTTGCATATTGATATCGGGCAGAATGCCCGTAAGCCTCAGACAGAAGTTGCTTTAGCAACGGATAGTCTGCGTAGCAGACGGGTCTGTGGCCTGCCGTTCAGAACATTTACAATATTTCTTAAATTGCCTGTCACCTTTTCTGTTCTCTGCGCATCTAATTACTAGACAGTGGTTTTGAACCATTGTTCTATTGTATAATAGCTATTATAAGCAACTGTCACAAGATAAATTACTCTGATGGATTGCCGCAGCTTCAGATAGACTTACGGCAATTTCCAAGATAGAAAATTGTATGGAGACTGTACAAATGATTGAATTAGTAAAACAGGCCCAGCGTGGAAATGCAGAGGCTTACGGCAAACTGATCCATATCTATCAGGACTCTTTTTACCGGATTGCCAGAAGCAGGCTGTACAATGACGAAGATGCGGCAGATGCCATTCAAGATGCACTTTTATCAGGCTGGGAAAAGAGAAAAACTTTAAAGGAGCCTAAATACTTTAAGACCTGGATGATCCGGATTTTAATCAACAAATGCAATGAAATTGCCAGAAAGACGCCGCGTACAGAAAGTCTGGACCAGGTTCCTGAGCCAAGTATTGAAAATACGGAAAGTCATTTCATCTTTCAGGAAATGCTGCAGGAACTTAATGAAAAGAACCGGCTCGTAATGGCCCTGTACTATGGAGATGATTACTCTATCCGCGAAATCGCCCAGATTCTGGAGATTTCAGAAAACGCCGTAAAGCAGCGATTGGTCAGAGGAAGAAAGGAGATTTTGAAAGCCTATGAAAACGCATGAGCAGAATCCAGATCAGACGATCCGTGATATTTATAAAAAAACGCAGATGCCGGACCATGTCAGGGACCGTATGGACGATACCCTGAATTCTCTTGTAAAACAGGAACAGGTGATTGATCTATCCGAGGAAAGAACCTATCACAAAGGTAGAAAAAACAGCAGGAAATCCGGCTCCCGCAGCTTTTCTTCATATTCGAGAATGAAAAAGGCCATTATCATTGCGGCTGCCGCGACTCTGTGTGTAGGCGGCACCGTATTTGCGGCAAGCCGCATTTACCAACTGAATCTTGAAAAAGAAGAAAAATATCAGGCAAGCGTTCAGGTCACATCAGAAGAGGCCTTGCCAGAAGAAGTGGATGAAGTGGAGATCAAGGTCAATTACCTGCCGGAAGGATTTGCAACAGACCCGGATAAGGGCATAGAACGCTATTATAAAAATCCACAGATAGAAGACGCAGGATATGTAGTGAAAGAGCCACTTTTCATTGATGAGGCAGACCCGCTGACTGTCTCTTTCGTGAAAGATTCCGAAACACTCACCATAAACGGCCATGACGCGGTCTATATCAACGAGCAGAGCACTCCCGACGAAAGATGGATGAACGGAACCCTGTATATCGTATTTGAGGACGTGCACCGAATCCTTCCTATCTGGCAGTGGGGACACTCCAGTAAAGCGGAGCTGCTGAAAATCGGAGAAAACGTGGAGCTAGTTCCTACCGGTAACAAGGTGTCTTCTTCAGAACTTAGTCTTTGGAGCGAATTGGTTAATTTTGAAACACAAAAATACGATGACTCAGACTTAGAAGAACAGACGACAGCGAGCGCCGCTGAGATGGCAAATATGCATCAGGTCGGAGATACATTCGAGATTAAACAACATAATAAACAAGGTGAAGCAATTTCGGGTCTCCAAGCCTGCGTAACCGATGTACAGACGGCTGATGACTTGTCTCTCCTGACTCAAACGGAACAGATTCCTGAACGTCTGAAAGAACTAATCGGACCGGACGGAAAGTTTATGCCGGACACTTTGAGCCATATAAAATTTGGAGACGGTGCGAATTCCCTGACTGAAATCGTACGCACAGAGGAAAGTCCGGTGAAACTGGTCTATGCTACTTTGGAATACACCAACAACGGCACCGAAACTATAAACGATGTTCTTGTTTATGTTCCTCTTATGCAGCTTGTACAAGACGGAGACAATTATACCATCTATGACCGCACGGATGACGACTGCGACTATGTACAAAATGAACATATTTTCCCCTCTGAGATGGAATACCACGATATATCCTCTGACCCGATGCAGAAGAATTATATCCCGGAAATCCAACCTGGGGAAACGGTGACCGTACATCTGGCATGGATGGTCAATGCGGACGAACTAGATAAAATCTATCTTGATCCTTCCGGTGTCGGGGGAAGCTGCTTCTATGAACAATGCTTTGAGACCGGGCTTGTAAAGTTGGATCTATAATGACAGGGGGCTTACTGCCCCCTGATGATATGTAAAAGCCTCTATCCGAAAATCCCCTCTTGCATAATACAGATACATCCTCTATGATAAATATGTCTACAACAGCAATCATTTCAACCGCATTTTAGGAGAGATTCCCATGCTCAAAATAATCATTTCACCTGCCAAGAAAATGAATGTCATTGATGAATATACCTGCTGCCTGACATCTCCCGCATTTTTGGAAAAGACGCAGCATCTTCACAAGGCTCTGCTTCAGCTCTCACTAGAAGAATTAAAAAAGCTCTGGGGCTGCAGTGAAAAGCTGGCTGTTCAGAACTATGAATGTCTTCATACATATCAGTTTGACAAAAATCTGACCCCGGCGCTTTTGGCATATGAAGGCATCCAGTACCAATATATGGCGCCTCATGTTTTTTCAGATGCCCAGTGGAAATATGTGAAACAGCATTTGTGGATATTGTCCGGATTCTACGGTATTTTAAAGCCCACTGACGGAGTTATTCCTTATCGTCTGGAAATGCAGGCAAAAATATCTCTGCTGGGCAAAGCATTCCATGACGCAGCACCGGAAAATATATCGGAAAATGTACAGTCCCCGAAAACTTTATATGCTTACTGGAGCGATTCTTTATGCCAGTATTTAACTGCCGATATCGATAAGCACAAGGGCTCCCTGCAGATCGTCAATCTGGCCTCAGCCGAATACAACAAAACGATTCTTCCCTATATTGTACCGCCGGTTACCCAAGTCTCCTGTGTATTCGGAGAATGGGTTGACGGGAAAATAAAGGTAAAGGGCACTCAGGCAAAGATAGCCCGCGGGGAGATGGTACGCTGGATGTCCGAAAATCAGATTCAGGATGTGAAGGAATTACAGAGATTTCACCAACTGGATTATGTCTTTGAAAAGGGATTATCTTCAGATACAGAATATGTGTTTTTAAAGAAGGCTACTCTAAAAGAAACGAGGGATTAACCGTGATACGAATTGCAATCTGTGATGATGAAAAAGATGCCATATCCCTGCATGACAAAATCGTAAAAAGCAGTCTGCAGGCTTGCAGCATTGGTTACGAAATCACAACATATACCCGCAGCCAAAATCTTCTATATGACATTACCGAGGACGGCTTCTTCTATGATTTGATTTTACTTGACATTGAAATGCCTGACGTGACAGGGATGGAACTCTCAGAAAAGATCAAACCCCATTTGCCCAATGTTAAGATTATCTTCATAACATCACATATTGAATATGCCATTGATGCCTATGAGCTATCCATCTTCCGCTATGTACCGAAAAGCAGCCTCGACACACGTCTGCCTGCCGCTATTACTGACGCCGCCAGGTTGATAGAGTTAGAAGCCGGACAGGAATATACGATACAGACGAGCAGCCGTCTGGAGCGCATCCCCTATAAAGAAATTTATTATATTCAGCGGGACGGAAAAAATGCAAGTATCGTTTCCAGTTTCGGAGTGTCAAAAGTCAGAAAAAGCCTGCAGAAGGTCTATGAAGAATTAAATACGCCTGAATTTATTTACATTGACCGCGGCTATATCGTCAATATCATACAAATCATGAAAATCCGTGACAGTACGGCATTTTTGAAAAATGGGGAACAACTGCCGGTCAGCCGCGCCCACTTACAGGATGTAAAACAGCAGATCAACCGGTTTTGGGGGGCTCATATATGATGGAATGGTATCAGTTTGTTTCACTCTTTTGCAGCAATGGAATACGGATTTTTCTATGTCTGTACTTCATTGATAAACTACTGGATTTTCAGAAAATACAGCAGAAAACATTCATATATTCGATGATTGGAACAGGGATTATAACGGTCTTATCACTGCTGTCCCTTTCTCAATTTTATCTGATTGGAATCGAAATCGTGATTCTGTTTGCAGCAGCGTATTTGCTCTTCCGGAAAAAAACAAGAATATGCCTGTTTTTAATTTTCTTTTACGAGATTGCTGTTGCCTTGTGGGATTTTCTTGTCTCGGCAGAATTAGGCATCCTATTCCAGTCCCCCAATTTTATAATCTGCACTGCATCAGAATACACAGCAGCCGTTTGGATTGTACGCATACTGATGGTGGGAATTGCAATGTTTCTTTCTACAAGAAAGCATTTAGAATATCAGACTGTTTTCCGACTGGTTTCCATAATCGCGATTTTAGGGCTGTTTGGCATCATTACGCTGTCAGAACAATCTGCAGACTTTTTGGATGAGGAGCAGATTACCACATGGATGATATTAGCTCCTGTGCTGATGTTTGCCATCCTGTTTTTCAATCTCAGCCGTCAATATGAAATGGAAAAAGAAATTTCACAGTTAAGAGAAGAACAGGCAGAATTACTGGAACGAGACTATCAAACCCTGAACAAAGCATATAACGCCAATGCAAAATTGTATCACGATCTGCATAACCATTTGGAGGTAATGTATCAATATCTGACACAGGAAAAGACCAGTGAAGCGATTCGATATCTGGAGGATTTACGCACACCTGTTCAGGAAATTTCACAAACAGTCTGGACCGGCGACGAAGCTGTCGATTATCTGATCAGCAGCAAAGTATCAATTGCAGAACGGGCACAGATTGCATTCAAAGCCAATATAGAGTTCCCACGAAACACGAATATCCGCAGCGCCGATCTGACAGCTATTTTAGGCAATTTATTAGACAACGCTCTGGAAGCGGTACAGAATAATAAGGACGGTTTACGCTTTATTCGTTTGACGATAAGGCGTATCTACAATATGCTAGTAATAAAAATTGAGAATGGCTGCGAAAAACCGCCCATTGTCAATCATGCGGAAATACAAAGTACAAAGCAGGATAAACGCCTGCATGGCTGGGGCTTGAAAAGCGTGCGGACTGCCGCGGAGCATTATGACGGCACAATAGAAACTACTTTTGAAAATCATGTATTCTGTGCGGTCGTAACTCTATCTTACGACGCGTTTCCTATAAAACAAAAAAGTTCTTAAACAAGAACAGGCCGCTCTTTCAGGGAGGGTCTGTTTTTTCGTGGTCAAAAACCTACCGTTTATGGACATTTGTGCAGAAGCATTCCTGTTACGTTATGCTATATATGCCAATAAGGAAATATACGGAGGTAACGAAATGAATGATTCAAAACTTCTTGTTCTAAAAAACCTGTGTACCTGGTACACACCTGAAAAACCTGTACTTTCAGATTTTTCTCTTGAATTGAAAGAAAATGAGGTCGTCGGCCTGATTGGACTGAACGGTGCCGGAAAAACCACATTTATTAAGACACTGTCAGGCCTGCTTTCTAATTTTCATGTGGAGTCTGCCGCCTGTCATGGAACCCCCTTTTCTTTCCGCGACAGGGCCTTTAAACAAAATCGTTACACGGCATTTGCTGAGGATTGCTCGTTTCAGTATTTTACATTTTATGAATACCTTTCTTATGTGATGGAATCATATGGAAAAGACTTACCGGATGTATCTGGCCTGATACATGGTTTCCACTTTGAAGAGTATACGAATGTCCTGTTAAAAGAGTTGTCCACGGGCAATTTGAAAAAAGTTTATCTGATCACGGCTTTTGCATTACATCCCCCGCTGCTTTTACTGGACGAACCCGTAAACGGCCTTGATTTTCAGAGTACGGAATTTCTCTATCAGCAGATTCAAAATTACCGCCAATATGGAACCGTGCTTTTTTCTTCACATATCCTTGAAAGTATCTGTTTAACATCTGACCGGGTACTCGTCTTAGAAAACGGCCGGATTCAGCGCTGTTTCGAGGGACAGGAAATAGAAGCAGAAAAAATCCGGGAGGTGCTTGCAGACAATGAAAACTCTTAAAGCAATTTCAAAACAATTATTAGGGGCACGATATGAGCATATTTCAAAAAGCCTGTTTGCCTGTTTCATCATTTTCTTTGCAGTTTATAACGCAGAGATTCGAGTAACGACCGCACCGGCTATTCTTTTTCTGACTGCCACCTTCTTTTCCCTTGGAGTCATGTGGAGGGCGCTCAGTTCTGCACAAAATGCAGAGAAAATGATGGGATTGTTCATGCTCCCATTTGAGAACAAGAAGCTTATTGTCTCATATCTGCTGGCTTTTGGCAGCTACACTGTCATTACAAAAACGATATTGGTGTTGGCGCTCTTTTTTGCCATTGGCACCTGGAGTGCGGAACAGATTTTGACGGCTGTACTGTGTGCCTGTAACGGCTGTGCCATGGCAGCCGCATGGTACTCTATGCTTTCGGCAAAGAAAAGAATCCCTGTCATTCTATGGGGATGCGGCATATTTTTTTCTATTTTCTTTGTAAAACAGCTTCCTGTATTTTGCGGAATCGTCCTTGTCAGCTTACTGACGACAGCCATGTGTCTGCTTTCTGCGGATGCCTATACCTTTTACCAGCCTGTATCCGCTAAAAAAATAATCAGCCGGACTAAAGGAAAAGCAAATGTCCTGCTGTATCTGCTTCGATATCTGGCAGTAAATAAAAGCTATCTGATCAATACTGCCGGTCTATGGGTAATTGCATGCTTTCTGCCTTTGCTGTTTGGGCATACGGAAGGTTTAAATATGCTGCCGCTGGGATTTGCTATCCTCTGTCTGAATACGCCTGTTTGTATTCTGCTGTCATGTGATCCCGGGCTGGAACAGGCTGTCCGGGCATTGCCGGGGCAGGCTGCCCGCTTTGGCAGCAGATACTGCTTCTTTCTCTTTGCTGTCAATATGGCTGCAAACAGCATTTATCTAATTAGCTGGCAGATATCAAATGGCAGCGTCTGCACGATGGATATTGTAACAGCGGTGCTTTTTGCCTTACAGAGCGCTGTCCTATCCGTACTTTTAGAATGGCTGCATCCTATCCGAAACTGGAAAATCGAAAACGACCTGTGGCACCATCCACGAAAATACATTGTTCCGCTGTTTATGATGCTGACCGCCGTTCTGACAGGGACATGGCCGTTTATCGTATGGATTTTGCTATGTATTGTACTTGCCGAATGTCTTGGACTCATACTCATTACAAGGAGGTTATAGAATTGAAAAATACAAAATGCTGCCCCAAATGCAGCTCCCATAAGATTGTCCAGGTGCCGGACAATGCGCACCGTTATCTGGCTAACAGTATTTGTATCACAAAACTCGTCACTGTAGAAAGGGTTCCCGTATCCCGCTATGTGTGCTGTGACTGCGGATACGTGGAGGATTGGGTCGAAAACCAAAGAGGACTCCATCAGATTAAGGATTCGTTTGGTTAGATATGCCGCCATATTTATGATAGTATTTATTAAAAATGCAGCACGAAAATCCTAACAGCCATTGTAAAAATGACTCTCCTATCTTATAATATGTCTGTATTCCGATAACCGCAGTACAAGTACAAATTTGATTCCGGGCAAATGCCGCATCCGGCTCTGTTCTGGAAGTCAGGGAGGTTATACAAGTGAAGAGAGAATTGGTTCTAGTATTAGATTTCGGCGGACAATATAATCAGCTCGTGGCAAGGCGTGTGCGCGAGTGTAATGTATATTGTGAAATTTATTCTTATAAAACCGAAATCGAAACAATTAAAAAAATGAATCCGAAAGGGATTATTTTAACAGGCGGTCCCAACAGCTGCTACGAGGAAGACTCGCCAACCTGCTCAAAAGAATTATTTGAACTGGGAATTCCGATTTTAGGATTATGCTATGGAGCACAGCTGATGATGTTCAAACTGGGCGGCAAAGTAGAACGCGCGAAAGTCAGGGAATATGGAAAGGCAGAGGTATACATTGACAAAACACATTCAGAAATATTTGAAAATGTATCCGAAAAAACCGTATGCTGGATGAGCCATTTTGACTATATATCTCAGACGGCACCAGGATTTGAAATCACGGCGCATACCGTGGACTGCCCTGTTGCAGCGGCAGAAAATGATGCAGAAAAATTATATGCAATTCAATTTCATCCCGAAGTACTGCATACCGCAGAAGGCACAAAGATGATCAATAACTTTGTTAAAAAAGTCTGTTCATGCGCCGGTGACTGGAAGATGGATACATTTGTGGAAAATTCCGTCCGGGAAATCCGTGAAAAAGTCGGCAGCGGCAAAGTCCTCTGCGCGCTTTCCGGCGGAGTAGATTCTTCCGTAGCAGCGGTAATGCTCTCTAAGGCAATCGGAAATCAGCTGACCTGCGTGTTTGTTGACCACGGCCTCCTTCGTAAAAATGAGGGAGATGAAGTGGAGGCAGTTTTTGGTCCGAAAGGTCCATATGATTTGAATTTTATCCGTGTCAACGCTCAGGAAAGATTTTATAGTAAACTCGCCGGCATAGAAGAACCGGAAAACAAAAGAAAAATTATAGGTGAAGAGTTTATCAGGGTATTCGAGGAAGAGGCAAAAAAAATCGGAGCTGTTGACTTCCTTGTGCAGGGAACCATTTATCCCGATGTGGTAGAAAGCGGCCTGGGCGGTGAATCTGCTGTCATCAAATCTCATCACAATGTAGGCGGCTTACCAGATTATGTAGATTTTAAAGAGATTATTGAGCCGCTGCGGGATTTGTTCAAGGATGAAGTGAGAAAAGCCGGATTAGAGATGGGAATTCCCGAGAAGCTTGTTTTCAGACAGCCTTTCCCCGGACCAGGACTGGGGATCCGCATCATTGGCGAAGTGACTGCTGAGAAAGTGAGAATGGTCCAGGAGGCGGATGCTATTTACCGTGAGGAAATGGATGCTGCCGGGATGAACAAGGTAGTCGGGCAATATTTTGCGGCATTGACGAATATGCGGAGCGTAGGCGTGATGGGTGATGAAAGGACCTATGATTATGCGGTGGCGCTCAGGGCGGTGAATACGATAGATTTCATGACGGCGGAGTCGGCAGAGGTGCCGTATGCGGTTTTGAATAAGGTGATGAGCAGGATCATTAATGAGGTCAGAGGCGTGAACAGGGTCATGTATGATCTGACCAGCAAGCCGCCGGGGACGATTGAGTTCGAGTGATGAAATGGGATTGAAAAATCCAGTATTTATGCGGGTTTCAAATAAATTTGTTTAAGCGCTAGCAACGATTTGGCAACATTTCGGGTATCACTCATTCGATAATAGAATACTTCAATAACAGAAAAACCTTACTGATTTTCAGAAATGAAGCTGAAAGTCGGTAAGGTTTTTTTGCGTTGGGAATGAGCCAGGCGAAAGACAGCAAGCGACAGCCTGGTGGATTTCATTCGGCGAATACTCATCATCGAGCCGTTAGGTGAGATGTATATTTTGGGGGCGAAAATCATTCAGATTCGCCTTTTAGAGCGTCCGAAATAAAATCGCTTAATGCCTGTGAGGGAACAACCTTTCTCCAGTGATTCGAGGTATCTAATTCGGGATATTTGTACCGCCACTGGTCGTATTCCTCTTTGGTTATCTCCCCCTGTTCCAGACGGGCAGCCTGTTCCCGCCATGCGTGGAGCATATCAAACATAGTGGAGAAAGTCGTTCCGGCGGACTTGTCGAGCCGCAGACACACCTCTCCGTTAATCTCTCCGACTTTCAGCCCGTACATATCCTCCAGTGCAAAGAGCGTGTGCATAAGCCCGATATAGCTGTCTATTTCCGGGACTGTGATTGCACGGGGGCTGACATCAAGGATATGTGCCATTTCTTTTACAAGGTCTTGCTTCGGTGTTCTGGCCTCTGATTCGTATTGTGCCATACGGACATCAGAAGTCTTTCCCAGAAAACCGAGGATTTCCCCCAGCTGCTTCTGTGTCATACCTTTTCGATTGCGGAAAAAGCGGATTCGTTTGCCGATTGCCATAATAAAACCTCCGTTGTAGTTATAGTAATACAACTATTCTTGACTTAAACATTTCTGTTGAAGTTAGTATAGCATGGTGTAATAGGAATAGCAAGAGTAACTTAAATAAAAAAGTTAAAGTTCTTCTGAAAGCCACTTGACTTAACGGAATTTATTTAGTATCATACATACAGAACTTAAACAAAAAGAGTTAAACAGAGAAGGGAGAAGATAACTGAATGGCAGAAAAATCATTTATGACAGTGGAGGAAGTGGCAGCGGAATTGCGGGTGTCAAAGTCAAAAGCCTACCAGATTGTGCGGGAACTGAATGCAGAATTGCAGAAAGCAGGTTATTTGACGGTGGCTGGCCGTGTGAACGCTACATTTTTTCATAAAAAGGTCTGTTACAGCGATTAAGCGGAAAGGAGATGATTTAAATGGCTGTATACAAAGACAATGCTACGGGAACGTGGCGGGTAATCTATCGCTTTACCAACTGGAAAGGCGAGAGAAAACAGACACAAAAGAGAGGTTTTGCGACCAAAAAGGAAGCGTTAGCCTGGGAACATGAAGTTATGCTCAAACAGGGCGCAAAGCTGGAGATGACGTTTGCCAGCTTCTTTGAGGTTTACGAAGCCGATAAGAAACAGCGTGTCAAGGAAAGCACATGGGAATCCAAAAGCCATGTAATCCGCACAAAGATTTTACCATATTTCGGGAATCGGAAGATAGCGGAGATTGAAGCAAAGGACATTATCGCATGGCAGAATGAACTCATGGCGTATAGGGACGAGAAAGGAAAGCATTATTCGGCAGACTATCTGAAAACCATACACGCCCAGCTTACAGCGATTTTCAACCACGCTGTGAACTTCTATAACTTGCCCTACAATCCGGCAAGGAGGGCTGGCACTATGGGAAATGAAATTCCAAAGGAAATGAATTTCTGGACGAAAGAGGAATATCTGAAATTTTCCGAAGCCATGATGGATAAGCCCCGT
>CANOBT010000062.1 GCA_947564305.1 uncultured Lachnospiraceae bacterium
GTAATAGCCCCTTATAGGGGCAGTGCAAGCCACCGGCTAAGCCGGTGGTCTTGACATATCCTATGAGATTTATATGCGTTCATTTTTTGAGGATTTTTCTTTCGCACCAGTCTTGTACATAGCAAAATGTGTATTTTATCATCTGCGTTTCTATTTTAATATAAGATAAGATATTCCGGGAACGGAACCGGACTTTTCTGCATTTCTTCATGCCATGGATTCCTTCCAGAAGCCCCTGGATATAATCTTTTCCAAATCCAATCTTATAGAAGAATATCCCTTTCATGAAATATCCTGCCAGCAGAGGCAGACTGTTAAGGACTAACTGCGGAAGCGGCATATTTTTATAAATGAGCCAGATACTGTTCCTTGCGGATGTCTTAACTTTGAAACTGTTATACTTTGAACCGCTTGTCCCGCTGCCTACATGATACACAACGGCATCGGGACAGTACAGATTCTTATATCCATAAATCTTAGCACGATATCCGATGTCGATATCTTCCAGATATGCAAAATGAGTTTCATCGAAATATCCAATCTTCCGAAATACGCTCCGTCGGTAAATAGCGGCTCCGGCACAGGCGGAGAAGACTTCTTCCGGTTTGGCGTAATTGTCTGCCGGCCGGCCGGCTCCTCTGGCAACGCCCCAGCCCAGTAATGTATAGAGATCGCCTGCACCATCGATCAGATCAGGATGATGCATCTGGAGCATCTTGCTGCTGACTGAGAAAATGCGGGGAGAACGCTCGGCTGCTTTTAACAATTCCTCTACAAAATGCGGATCCACAGTGGTATCATTGTTCAACAATATGACATAAGGAGTGCGGGAATGACGGATTCCTGCATTTACCGCAGTACTGAAGCCATAATTTTTATCTAAAGAGATTAGTTTGATATCAGAATAATTTTCCTTGATATATTCTATGCTGCCATCGGCTGAGTGATTGTCCACGACAAGAACCTCAAAGTCAGTGCAGCTTTGCTTTGAAAGGGAGTCCAGACAAGGTTTCAGGAAATGCTTTCCGTTATAATTTGGAATAATAATTGTTATTTTCATAAATAACCTCAATTCTTCAATTTGGTGACATTTATAAATTTAGGAAGTGCGCTGATGCGCACGCAGGTCATCAACCCTTCGGGTTGGTGACACTAATTACAAGGAAGTGCGCTGATGTGCACGCAGGTCATCAACCCTTTGGTTTGGTGACATTTATTATAACAGATGTGTGTGGGAGTTTCCAGTCCTTTATCTTGCAAAGTGCCTTTGTTTATGCTAAACTTGTTTCGATTATTTTCTCATTCGATGCTGCGTGGGATAGTATGCGGGTCAAGTACATTTGAAAGAAAGCAGGCGATTGCATAAATGGAGGAGTCAAAGCAGAGAGACAATTTTTCCAATAATGTTATCTGGTATAACTTTATATTGTGCATTCTTGTGGTTTTTATCCACGCACGTAATGATGGTGTATTTACAGCACCGGTGGTGATTTTTGGAGTTCCCATATTTAATGAAATAGAGTCTTTTTTAGCTGTAGATATTGCCGGGGCGGCTGTGGGAAGTTTTTATCTTTGTTCCGGGTATCTATTTTTCCGCAGTTATTCCTGGAATAAGGTGCTGGCCAAATATAAGAGCCGTGTACAAGGTATTCTGATTCCTTATATTTTATGGAACCTGATTTATTTTTCTATCCATGTCATAATCTCACATATTCCGGAACTGTCAGAAATATTTCAGGAACCGCCGATTTCTGTTACCTGGAGAGCTGTTCTGGATGCAGTGCTGAATTACCGATACTGTGCATTCCTGTGGTTTTTACAGTTTTTGATTCTGTATGCGGCGATTTCTCCGGTGATCTATCTTCTGATTCGAAATTCTGGTTTAGGCGCAGCAGCAATTCTGGTGGTATTATTTACAGCCTGTACGAATATAATTAAAAATGAACAGGCAGCGGCAGTTATAAACTGGATGGTGCTGTACATGCTTGGAGGATATATCGGAATTCATTACAGAACGTCTGTAGAGTCAAAAAAAGTGAGTACAAAGATTCTTTTGGGCGCCGTGGTTCTGGCATTTGCGGCATTCTGGATCCGCAAAGGATTTCCTTCTGTTTTTGGAGTGCTGTTTTATTCCTTTGCATTTGCGGCCGCCTTATGGTGTCTGGCAGCCTGGGAAAAAGGAGACAGAAAAGGATATACCATGCCGCTGGCAAGGGAGTGGCAGAAAAATACTTTTGCCGTATATATGACCCACTTTATTATCGTGCAGGCGGCAAATGCGGTTGTAAGCCGCTGTGTGACCCGTTCCATGTGGATGGGAATCATACTGTTCTTTAGTCTTCCGTTCATTTGCTTTGGAGCAGTATGTCTGGCAAAGAAAATCTGCGGGAATGGAAGATGGTTTCTATGGAAGATTCTCATGGGCAGACGCTAGAACAGGATGGAGCGTTTCGCAAAAACAGGTGTATTCTGCCGGGAGGCTTTGGGATTATTACGAATTTATTAACAATAAATAACAAGAATGTGTAAAATTAGTGTTTTTACTTGTTCTTTCCGGCAGGATATTGTATGATATTTAAACAAAAATGGAATGAATTATAATCAGGGAGTTAAAATAGATGGCAGAATTTAAAGTGGTTGATATTATTCTTCCGGTATGCAATCCGGATGAAAGGACGGTTCAGGCTGTAAAGCGGCTGCTGAAGCAGACTTATCCCCTGAACCGTATTTATATCCTCCATACGGATAAAGGTGTGTTTCCAGGGGAGCTTGAGACATTGTCAGAGAAGATCCATATTACCCATATCCGTCCGGAACAATTCGATCACGGCGGCACAAGGCATCAGGGTGCTATGATGTCCCATGCACAGTTTTTGATTTATATGACGCAGGATGCTCTGCCTGTAAATGAGACTCTGGTGGAGAATCTGATGAAGGCATTTGAAGACGAAAAGGTGGGGGCGGTGTATGCAAGGCAGATTCCGGCACCGGACTGCGGAGCAATCGAGCGTTTTAACAGAAACTTTAATTATCCGGCAAAAAGCCGGGTGAAATCGGAGGAAGATCTGGGGGAACTGGGAATCAAGACCTATTTCTGCTCTAATACATGTGCCGTGTACCGTAAATCTGTATATATGTCATTGGGCGGCTTTGAAACCAGGGTCATATTTAATGAAGATATGATCATGGCCGGACGGATTATACAGTCAGGATATAAGATTGCATACGCAGCGGACGCACAGGTTATCCATTCACACCATGACAGCAGCATCAAGCTGTTTAAGCGCAGTTTTGATATGGCGGTGTCACAGGCAGAACACCCGGAAATTTTCGAGGGGATTCCTCCGGAAAAGGAAGGAATCCGGTTGGTGAAGGAGTCTTTTTTCCACCTCCTGAAGATTGGAAAACCCTGGCTTGTGCCGCGCCTGTTTATACAAAGCGGTTTTAAATATCTGGGATACAGAATCGGAAAAAATTACCGGAGACTGCCGAAGAGGATTATTATGTTATGCACGATGAACCCGGGATATTGGAGCAGCGGACAATAAAAAGAAAAAAATAGATTGATGTTTTGATTAAAATATTGTACTATAAGTAATGACGATTATCAGGAGAATACTTATTTCTGCAATGAAAATGAATTTTTAGAGATACGGCCAGGCATGGACGATATATACATGGAAAGGGTATATTATGGCAGATAAAACAGTACGCCCCGCTTCAGCCAAGAGGGCAGGAAGGGCACCAGTGAGGAGTTCGTCAGGAAACAGAGCAGGAAAAAGCCGGGACGGCCGCAGGCGTCCGCCTTCTGGAAAAGGAAATCCAAAAGTAAGAAAAAAGAAAAAGAGCGGAATGTCTATATTAGCTAAGATTGCACTGGTTCTGTGTGTTCTGCTGCTTCTTGTGGTATTAGCGGCAATTGCAATCGTTTATAATAAGATAAATAAACTGGATTTTACGGAGTTGGACCCGGATAAGCTGAGTATCAGTGATGAACTGCAGTACGATGAAACAGGATATCTGAATGTTGCGCTGTTCGGCCTGGATACCAGGGAAAACGACGAGGAGATGGGTTCGAGAAGCGACACGATAATCATTGCGAGCCTGAACCGGGAGACAAAAGAGGTGAAGATGTCCTCCATCTACCGGGATACGCTGATGCAGATGGATGACAAGACCTATAATAAGGCGAATGCGGCATATGCCTTTGGTGAAGAGGAAGAGGCGGTTGCCATGCTCAACCGGAACCTGGATATGGACATCATGCATTATGTGACGGTGGACTTTTCAGCCTTGGTTGACGTGATTGATGCCTTAGACGGGATTGATATCGAGGTCACTGAAGAGGAAATTCCATATCTGAATAATTATTCGGTAGAAATCATAGAAAATACAGGCGTGGATACATGGGAGATCACAGAACCGGGATACCAGCATCTGACCGGCGTGCAGGCAACGGCATATGCACGTATCCGATACGGAGGAGGAGATGACTTCCGGCGCACGGAACGGCAGAGGGAGGTATTAACGAAAATTGCGGAGAAAGCCCAGGGAGCAAGCCTTGGATCTTTGAACACAATTATTGACCGTGTATTTCCGAAAATCAGGACTAACTTTACACTTCCGGAGATTCTTGCCTATGCGAAGGATGTAAAAAAATACCAGATTGGGGAGTCGGGTGGATTTCCGTACGATGTAGAAGCTATGGATTACGGCAATGCGGGAAACGTACTGGTTCCTCTGAATCTGGAGTATAATGTTAAGGAACTCCATAAATTTCTGTTTGGAGAGAACGGATATTCACCGACTTCGACGCTGTGTGATATCAGCGACGAGATTATTTATCTGAGCGGTATGGGGGCTGATTACAGCGGCGGCGACGGAAGCGGAACCTACGGGAACGGATATCAGGACAGCTATGGTTCCGGAGACGGTACGTACAGCGGCTATGGTGACAGCGGGTATTCCAACGGAACGGAATATGATGAGTACGGCAATGCTATAGGCAGCGGCAGCGATAATGGTTACGGCGGCGACTACAGCGGCTCCGGTGGTGACTATGGCTATGGAGACGGCACAGGTACGAGCGGCGGTGATGGCGGTGACTACAGTGGCTCAAATGGCGACTACACCGGAGGAGGTACGGATACAGGCAGCGGTGATTATTCCGGCGGTGATTATGGCACCAATACGGGAAATGACTATTATTAAACTGTGTGCTATAGGGACTGTGGAATATGCCGAAGATGTAACTTTGAAAAATCTTGTGAAGGAAATATAAATACGAGCAATACGGAAGAAGAGGGTATATATTATGAAGAAAAGAGTAAACAGATGGATTGTAATGATTGCCGCAGTGTGCGCTATGCTGCTTTTTCCGGTTATGACCGGTTACGCTGCGGACGGAACATTGATGTTATCAGACCCTGAAGGCAGTGTGGGTGGGGATATTCCTCTTTCTATACGGGTGGACGGCGGAGGTCAGCCGATTGGCGATGTCAATGTTACATTGAACTATGATACGGCGATGTTGGAATTTGTAAACGGAACCAACGCAGAAGGCGGTGAAGGGACGGTCAATTTGTCAATCTCCGGTACGGGAGCAGAAACGGAATTAGTTTTTAACCTGATGTTCCGTGGGGTTGCAGAGGGAACTTCCACTATCAGTGTTGCCGAATCCACAGCCTATTTGTTTTCCGATGAGGTTTTAAACCTTACAGCAGGAGAGTCCACGGTTACAATCGGGGTCGGGGATGGATCTGCTCCATCTTCTGAACCGACCGAGCGTGTGCTCGGACAGGAGAGCATTGAGATTGGCGGAGAGTATTATGCAATTTATGAGAACTTTACAGATGCATTGATTCCGACAGGATTTTCAAGGACTACGGCACAGTATGCCGGCACAGAACATTCTGCAATCATGCAGGATGCTACCGGAAAGGTCATCTTTTTCATGGTGGCGGGTGAGTCGGATCCGATTATGGCCGTATATAATGAAAGTGACAGCACTTTTATCAGGGCAGAACGTGTAGATGTTTCGGATGCATTCTATCTTTTGATTCTGGCATCCGGGGACGGAAGTACACTTCCGGCGGAATTTACAGAGACCACATTGTCTTTGCATGACGTGAATTTCCCGGCATGGCAGAATATGGAGTCCATGGACTTTTATCTGGTGTATGCACTGAGCAGCAGCGGTACGGAAGGATTTTACCAGTATGATCAGATAGACATGACGTATCAGAGATATGTTGCTCCTCAGCAGACGCCGGAAGCGGAGCCGGAAGAGGAGGAGGACAATTCTCTTCTGGGTAAGATTGAAGGAATCATCAGCGACAACCTGATCATCATCGGTGCGGCAGCGGCAGTGATAGTTCTGATTTTGTTTATCATTATTATTGTATTAGCTGTAAAACTGGGCCGCAGAAATGCGGAACTGGATGACATTTACGCGGGGAACGATGATGATGACAGGCCGAAGGTTAAAAAATCATCCAGGAATCAGTTTGTCGGGTATGACGATGAAGATGATGGTGAAGAGGATGACTTCATGGACGATGATTATGATGATGCCGGCTACGATGACGACGGCTATGATGATGAATACTATGACGATGATGACGAATACGATGATTATGACGATGATGAAGATGATGTCAAGGAGTATGCTCCGGGAAAATCTTCTTCCGGGAAAAAAGATTCCTATGATGATATAGACTTTATAGATGTGTGATGAATGCCAGGCAGCAGTGCGGCAGATGTGGATACACCTGCGCGCGGCTGCCGTCAGGCGTTTTATAGAGATTAATATATTATGGGTTTAGGAGAGGCTTATGTGTGGGATAGTCGGATATGTAGGGAAACGGCCGGCAGCCCCAATCCTGTTGGACGGGCTTGGCAGGCTGGAGTACAGAGGATATGATTCCGCCGGGATTGCAATCTGTGACAGCGGAAATATCCAGATGAAGAAAGCGAAGGGAAGATTAAAGGTTCTCAGTGAGCTGACCCATGACGGGGAGATTTTTCCGGGCCGCCTGGGAATCGGCCATACCCGCTGGGCAACACACGGCGAACCTTCGGATGTAAATGCACATCCTCATTTCAATGCAGATAACAGTATTGTGGTAGTACATAATGGAATTATTGAAAATTATCTGAAGCTGAAGAAGAAGCTGACAGACAAGGGTTATCAGTTCCTTTCTGATACGGATACGGAAGTGATTGCACACCTGTTGGATTATTATTACAATGGGAACCCAATGCAGGCAATCATTAAGATTATGCACCGGATGGAAGGATCTTATGCTCTTGGTATTATGTTTAAAGATCATCCGGAGGAGCTGTATGCGGTGCGGAAAGACAGTCCCCTGATTGTGGGGCATGCAAAGGATGGCTGTATTATTGCATCGGATGTGCCTGCTGTCTTGAAATATACGAGGGATGTTTATTTTATTGAAAATGAAGAAATCGTCTGCATGAAACAGGATTCCATGGAGTTCTTTAATGTGGATGAGGAGCCGGTAGAGAAGCAGCCCGTACATATTGAATGGGATGTGGATGCGGCAGAAAAGGGCGGCTATGAGCATTTCATGCTGAAGGAAATGTATGAGCAGCCGAAAGCAATCACGGATACCTTTTCACCGCGGCTGAAAGGTAACAAAATTGTTATAGAAGAACTTGCGATGTCGGACGAGGAAATCTTAAACATCCGAAAGATTATGATTGTGGCGTGCGGTTCGGCATATCACGCAGGAGTGACAGGAAAATATGTACTGGAGGGGATGGCACGGATTCCTGTGGAGGTGGATCTTGCTTCGGAATACCGCTACCGGAATCCTTTGATTGAAGAAGGCACACTGACTATTATCATCAGCCAGTCCGGAGAGACGGCGGATTCTCTTGCTGCACTCAGAGATTCCAGGGAACGGGGGGCGAGAGTGTTGGGAGTTGTCAATGTGGTGGGAAGTTCCATTGCGAGGGAGGCGGACAACGTCATCTATACATGGGCTGGTCCGGAGATTGCCGTGGCTACGACCAAGGCATATTCCTGCCAGCTGATTGCGCTGTATCTGCTTGCAATGAAGTTTGCGCAGGTGAGAAAGACAATCACCGAGACAGAGTTAGAAGGATGTATTGAGGATCTGAAGAGGATTCCGGACCAGGTAGAGATGCTTCTGAACAATAAGAACCGTATCCAGAAGTTTGCAAACCGTTATCTGGCGGCAAGGGATGTATTCTTTATTGGGCGGGGGATTGATTATGCGATTTCCCTGGAGGGCTCTTTGAAATTAAAGGAGATATCCTACATTCATTCAGAAGCATATGCAGCGGGGGAATTGAAACACGGCACGATTTCTCTGATTGAGGAAGGGACGCTTGTGGCGGCGGTCCTGACGCAGGAGAATCTTTATAAAAAGATGATCAGCAATATGGTGGAAGTCCGGACCAGGGGGGCATTTGTCCTGGCGGTGACGAATGAGGGCAACCATGAGATCAGGAAAGCAGCGGACTATGTGGTATATATCCCGGAGACCAACCGGTATTTTACGAATTCTCTGGCAATCATTCCGCTGCAGCTGTTTGCTTATTATATTTCAGTCGGAAAAGGATGCGACGTGGATAAACCAAGGAATCTGGCGAAATCGGTGACGGTGGAGTAAGCTCCGGTCAGCCTGAAATGATTTTTATTCCCGCAAAGCCTGCTTGCTGCGTGGGATATTGAGTTCTATAATATAATAAAAAATACAAGAGAACGGTACTGCATTGTGTTTCGATGAAAGCAGATGTGGTTTTGCCGGATCACACAGGATGCGGCGGATTGCACAGTGTCGTGAACGAAAACGGATGCAGTACTGAAAATACGAGGAAAAGATGAATGCAAAGAATGTGTTTGTTAAATATTTCAAAGGTATTTTCTATACGTTAGAAGCAGCGCTTGTCATAGTGCTCGCTGTATTTTCTGTTCTGCTGAGCAACAGTATTTCATGGATGTTCGATACATGGAACCATCTTACCATGGATGAGCTGGTCTATCAGCTGAACTCTCCAATCGAAGGAACCAGTGAGGAGATCATTTTGGAATATGTGAATTATTGTATTCCTGTAACGATTCTTGCATTGGTTTTTATTATCATTTTTATGATCGTTTTCCATAAGAGAAAAAAAATATATCATATCGGCATGGCGGTAATCCTGGCAGGCTCTGTTCTGCTGACGGCTTATTTTCTGCATATGACATGGGTGCGCCTTGATATTGCGAATTATTCGAAGAACCAGAGTACTTATTCCACATTTATTGAAGGGAATTATGTGGATGCATATGATGTGGAGCTTCGTTTTCCGGAGAAGAAAAGGAACCTGATCTATATTTACCTGGAATCTATGGAAACGACTTTTTCTGATATGGATAATGGCGGCGCTTTTGAGAAAAACTATATTCCGGAACTGACAGAACTGGCTCAGGAATATGAGGATTTTTCCGGTTCGGAAAGTATTCTGAACGGAGGCTATTCTATGCCGCAGACGACATGGACGGTTGCGGCGATGTTTGCCCAGACATCGGGGCTGCCGCTGACTATCCCGCTGAATAACAATGAGATGAACACTCAGGATTCTTTTTTTGCGGGGACGACTACGTTGGGAAATATCCTGCAGGATGCGGGGTATTCCCAGACGCTCCTGATAGGGTCTGACGCTACGTTCGGCGGCCGCAGGCTGTTGTTTTCCGGACATGGCGACTTTACAATCCATGACTATAATTATGCGGCGGAGGAAGGGCTGATTCCGGAGGATTACCGTGTATGGTGGGGATATGAAGACAAAAAGCTATTCCAGTTTGCGAAGAGAGAACTGCGGACGCTGTCTAAGCAGGAGGAACCGTTTAACCTGACCATTTTAACTGTCGATACGCATAAAGAAGACGGGTATGTATGTGAGGACTGTGAGGATACATTCCGCAATGACCAGTATGGAAATGTACTGGCATGCTCCAGCAAAACGGTTACGGAGTTCGTGAGGTGGGTCCAGAAGCAGGATTTCTACGAGAACACGACTATTGTGCTTGCAGGGGATCATCCGACTATGGACAGTGATTTCTGTGATGATGTAGATAGTGATTACACCAGAAAGGTGTATACGGTCTATATCAACCCTGCGGCAGAGGTGCAGAAACCGGACGTGTACCGGGATTATACGACTTTTGACCATTATCCGACTACACTGGCGAGCCTGGGAGTGGAGATTGAAGGCGAACGCCTTGGACTGGGGACGAACCTGTTTTCTGATGAATGGACGCTGACGGAAAAGTATCAGCGCAGCTGGGTGGAATCCGAACTGAGCAGGAAGTCAAAATTTATGGATGAACTTACTTCTTACATTGATCCTGACCGAAGACCGGAAGCTTTGATTACATTGGGAGAATATGATGAAATACAGGCAGTGCTTCCAATTCAGATTTCTGATATTCAGAATGTCCAGGGGAAACTCAGGGCTTTGAATGTTGCTGTTTGGACGGAGGCGGACCAAAGCGACCTGCAGTGGATGCAGGCACATGAAAATGAGGACGGGGATTATGCGGCGGAGATTGCAATCGGTAAATTTGGATATAAGTCAGCGAAATATAATATCCATGTGTATGGCGTTCCGACGAACGGAAGCATGGTGATGCTCGGAGGAGTCGAAACGGAGATTGAAGCTGCAGAGATTTACGATGACGGAATGTCCGCAGGAACGGAGGGAATGCCCGAAGGAGATACAGCGGCAGGTCAAGAAGGGATGTTGGACGGAAATACAGCAGCAGGGCCGGAAGGAGCGCTTGACGGAAATACAGGAGTTGGTCAGGAAGGAATGATTGAGGGAAATACAGCCGAAGGACCAGAAGGTGCAGCAGGAAATTTGGAAGCCGGACAGGATGGAGCGGCCGCAGGACCGACAGGCTTTGCTGTGCAACAGTAAAAGCGGGGAATTTGTTTAAATATTTAGAATAACGGATGGAGATTTGGCATGAAGTATGATTATTTAATCGTAGGCGCCGGGCTGTATGGTGCGGTGATGGCGCATGAACTGAAAAAAAGAGGGAAGAAATGTCTTGTGATCGACCGCAGAAGCCATATTGCAGGAAATATTTACTGTGAAGATATTGAAGGGATCCATGTGCATAGATATGGAGCGCATATTTTTCATACCTCGAATAAAAAAATCTGGGATTATATGAACCAGTTTGCAGAGTTTAACAATTATATTAATTCGCCGGTTGCGGTGTATAAGGATGAGCTGTACAACCTTCCGTTTAACATGAACACTTTCAGCAAAATGTGGGGAATCCGTACGCCCCAGGAGGCGAAGGATATGATTGCGAAGCAGGTGGCGGATGCCGGGATTACGGAGCCGAAGAACCTGGAAGAGCAGTGCCTGTCCCTGGTGGGCAGAGATGTGTTCGAGAAGCTGGTGAAGGGGTATACGGAAAAGCAGTGGGGAAGAGACTGTAAGGAACTGCCTTCCTTTATTATCCGCCGTCTGCCGGTTCGGTTCACGTATGACAATAACTATTTCAACGATCGGTACCAGGGAATCCCGATTGGCGGTTATACGGCGATTGTAGAGCGGATGCTGGAAGGCGTTGAGGTACGGACAGATACGGACTTTTTTGAGTTCCGGAAGGAAAATCCGGATATTGCTAAGAAGATTATCTTTACAGGGATGATCGATGAATATTTCGGATACCGGCTGGGAGCGTTGGAATATCGTTCCGTTCGGTTCGAGACGGAAATTCTGGACTGTGAAAATTATCAGGGCAATGCTGTAGTGAATTACACGGAGAAAGAAGTTCCGTATACGCGGATTATCGAGCATAAACATTTTGAATTCGGGGAGCAGGAAAAGACGGTGATCTCCAGGGAGTATTCTTCTGAGTGGAAGGTGGGAATGGAGCCGTATTACCCGGTGAATGATGCGAAGAACAGCGCGCTGTATGAGGAGTACAGGAAACTGGCCCAGGAGGAGGAGAATGTAATCTTCGGCGGACGGCTTGGAAATTATCAGTACTATGATATGGACAAGGTCGTAGAGGCGGCGCTTGGGATGGCGGAAGGGATTGAGTGACAGACAGGATTTTTTTATCAGGAAGTAAAGACTGCAGTTGCAGAGCGCTTGTAGAAGAATTTTATACATGTTATTATTTTCATGTGGCGTAAGTAAGGATATGGGCAGTAGGCCTGTTTGGATTTATGTTCAAAGAGGTTTGCTGCCTGTTTTACGGAAAAGGTGTATTAAAAAAATATAGTCAGGATGAATGAGGTGCGGTAAGTTTTTCTAATCTCCGGATAAACATTGACAAAGCCCTGGCGGAAAGGGTAAAATATATCAAAATGTGTACAGATTTGTGTACATATCCAGTTAGTTTATTGATGAAGCTGGAGATACAATAGAGACAAACGTATCAGGAAGGATGGATATGGGATTTTCTATGAACATATTCGTCTCGGCAGATGGAGGCCAGATACATATGAAGAATTATATAGAAGAGATAAAACAAAAGCCATTTTATCCAATATTGTGCAGATTATTTTTCATACTGTTGGATATTGCGATTATCAACCTGAGTTCCTTTATAGCTCTATGGCTCAGATTTAATATGAAAGTGGAAGAGATAGAGGTGCGGTATCTGGAATCCATTATAGAAATGATGCCTCTTAACACCCTGGTCACATTAGGAATATTCGCTTTGATGCGCCTGTATACGAGCCTTTGGAGGTTCGCAAGCATGAAGGAACTGATCTATATATTAGAGGGATGCGTATGTTCCACGCTTTTTAATGTGTTCTATTACTTTTTTACACGCAAACCGATATGCAGAAGCTATTTCCCCCTCTATATTACGGTTTTGTTCCTGTTGGTCTGTGTCAGCCGCTTCTCCTACCGGTTTCTCCGGCTTTTGTACCGGGGGCGTATACATGGTATCTATACACGCAATACGATGATCATCGGCGCCGGAGAGGCCTGCAATGTAGTCATGAAGGAACTGGAAGTGAGTCTGGAACTGGACTCACGCATTTGCTGTATTATAGACGATGACCCTGGAAAGCAGGGGAAATATATCCACGGCATTAAAGTGGTCGGGGACAGAAGCCAGATTTTGAAATATGCGCAGAAGTATGCGGTCAACGAGATTATTATTGCAATGCCAAGTGCGAGCAGGCAGGAGCAGATGAAGATTTTATCCATCTGCAAAGATATCCCTAATTGTAAATTGAAAATCCTGCCGGGAGTCTATCAGCTGGTGAACGGGGATGTCAGTGTGTCCAAGCTGCGGGATGTGGGGATTGAGGACCTGCTCGGGCGCGAACCGGTTCAGGTTATGACAGAAAAAATCGGACACTATGTATCGGATAAAATTGTACTGGTGACAGGCGGGGGAGGCAGTATCGGAAGCGAGTTGTGCAGGCAGATTGCTGCAAACGGCCCGCGCAAACTTATCATATTTGATATCTATGAGAACAATGCATACGATATCCAGCAGGAGTTAAGACAGAAATATCCTTATCTGGATCTGGTTGTGCTGATCGGTTCCGTACGGAACGGACGGAAGGTCAACAGTATATTCGCTCAGTACAGGCCGGATATCGTGTACCATGCGGCGGCACATAAGCATGTACCGCTGATGGAGGACAGCCCCAACGAGGCAATTAAGAACAATGTGTTTGGCACATACAAGACGGCGTTGGCGGCAGATAAATACGGAGCTAAGAAATTTGTGCTGATTTCCACGGACAAGGCCGTAAATCCGACGAATATCATGGGAGCATCCAAACGGATGTGTGAGATGATCATTCAGGTATTCAATAACCGTTCCGAGACGGAGTATGTTGCCGTTCGTTTTGGGAATGTCCTGGAGAGCAACGGAAGTGTGGTGCCGCTTTTCAAGAAGCAGATTGCGGCAGGCGGGCCGGTCACGGTGACACATCCGGATATCGTCCGGTATTTTATGACGATTCCGGAGGCGGTCTCTCTTGTGCTTCAGGCGGGAGCGAGCGCGCAGGGCGGTGAAATCTTCGTACTGGATATGGGACAGCCGATGAAAATAGCGGAGCTGGCGAAAAATCTGATCACATTGTCGGGACTTGAGCCGGGGGTGGATATCGATATCAGATATACTGGACTTCGCCCCGGAGAGAAGTTGTATGAGGAGATGCTGATGGCAGAAGAGGGGCTGCAGAGTACGGAAAATGACCGGATTCATATTGGAAAGCCGATTGAGTTTGATGAAGAGGAATTTTTGAAGGACTTAGAGGAGCTGTATCATGCGGCTTATGCAGAAACGGAACATATGAAGAAGATTGTCAATAAGATTGTACCTACATACCACCTGCGGGAAGCGGATATCATCCGGGACGAGAAAATACAGGCGGGCTGGAAGAAAGATTTTCAGGATACCAGCTCCAACCTGCCGGAGGCATTTTTGAACCGGGGGATTGCGGACGTCGAGGTGGGCAGGACGGATAAAGAGGAGAAAGGGAAGCAGGTCGTGAACCAGTACCAGGTGTATATGATTGACGATCTGAAGAAGCAGGAAGGGAAACGGAAGGTACAGGTTAGGGGGAAATAGGAGGAATTCTTAAATATACGATATACAAAGCTGCAGATATCCATGATACGATTAATGGCAAATATAGCATTATACATTGTGGAAGATGCTGTAAACGTTCCTAAGTTTGGAGGACAGGCTATATGGGAAAGTATTTGAATCCATCAAAAAAGGGATTTGAGATTGCGCATAATTCTAAAATATATGTGGATAAAACAGGGTTAATCAAATATACAAACAGCGTGTTAGATACCGAACAGAGATTTATCTGTGTCAGCAGGCCGCGGCGTTTTGGAAAATCTATGGCTGCACAAATGCTCCTTGCTTATTATTGCGGCGCATATGACTCATACGCATTGTTTCAGGGGTTAGAGATTGAGAAAGACGAATCTTTTCACAGCCATTTGAACCAATATGATGTATTATTCCTGGATATGCAGAAATTTTTGAGCAGGGCAAAGTCGCCGAAGGAATTGACCGCTTATTTGCAGAAGAGTGTATTGTCCGAGTTAAAGGGGGTATATGCAGATTATATCTCTCCGGAAGAATCTGAATTAGTAGTCGCTTTGGAAAATATAGCTGAGAAAGCGAATAAAGAGTTTATTTTTATTATTGATGAATGGGACTGTGTTTTCAGGGAAACCAGGAATGATGTCGCTGCACAGAAGAGTTATTTGGATTTCCTAAGAGATTTGTTTAAAGGCCAGACCTATGTGAAACTTGCATATATGACTGGAATCCTGCCAATAAAAAAATACGGTACGCACTCTGCGTTAAATATCTTTTATGAATATTCCATGACAGCACCGAAGGAGATGGCTGAATATACAGGCTTCATCGAAAGCGAAGTTCAAAAACTGTGCAGTGAATATAATATGGATTTTCCTGAGATGCAGAAGTGGTACGATGGATATAAGTTTAAAAATGCGGCGCATGTGTATAATCCAAAATCAGTAGTAGATGCTATGTTAAATAAAGAATTTCACAGCTATTGGACTGGTACGGAAACCTATGAGGCCCTTAAAGTGTACATGGATATGAACTTTGACGGCTTGAAGGATTCTATTATTGAAATGTTGGGGAATGGAAGGTGCAGGATTAATTACAGGAAATTTCAAAACGATATGACAACCTTCAAAAGCCGGGATGATGTATTGACTTTATTGGTTCATCTGGGATATCTTGCATATGATGAGGAAACAAAAGAAGTTTTTATCCCTAATATGGAGATTTTTGATGAATTTGAGAATGCGCTAGAAGGTGAGGGATGGGATACAATTGCGAAAATCCTAAATGATTCGGATGCCCTGTTAAACGCTACGCTCTGCTGTGATGCAGATGCTGTAGCACATGGAATTGATAACGCGCATATGGAGCATACGTCAATACTTTCTTATAATGATGAGAATTCATTAAGCTGTGTCATTACGATTGCATATTTTAGCGCCAGAAGGGAATATATGTTAATGCGTGAATTTCCAGCGGGTAAAGGATTTGCTGATATTCTTTTTCTGCCCAGAGGGTTTTCTGATAAACCTGCATTGATTGTAGAATTAAAGTGGAATAAGACAGTAACGGGCGCAATCGACCAGATCAGGGAAAGAAAATATATTAAGGCGCTAGAAGACTATAGAGGTGAGATATTACTGGTGGCTGTAAATTATGATAAAGCAACGAAAAATCATCAGTGTATCATTGAAAAGCATCAGAAAACATTCTGAAAAATAAAAGATTATATTTTTGACATTACGACTCTAATGTTAAAACCAATCGTCTATAATATCAATAGAGGTGATCCGAAAAGAAACAAACAGAAGGGGCGTTGATATTGTTATTCAAGCTTCCAGATTTCAGGGAAATTATCTGAACTTCCATAAGGCAGCAGTGCGTGGCGGCAGGCTTGTACTGGTGGGAATTGGTCCGGATGATATTGTACCGGTCTGCCTTGCGTATATAAGAGATATATTTGACTATATCAGGGAGTGTTCCGGAGTAACGAAAGCCAGGCTTGCATCCGTGTTGGAATTGAGCCGGCCTACTGTTTCAAATATAGTAGATGAACTGGAAAAAGGCGGGCTGATCCAGGGAACCAAGGATACCACGAATATAGGCGGAAGGAGTGCTATGGGATATGCATGTATTCCGGATGCGTATAAGACTGTTGGACTGCAGTTGTCAGGCCATCACATTCGCGGCGTGGCAGTGAACATGGCAGGAGATATCATCGGGAAAATCCGCATCAAAAGGACATTTGCCGCAGATGAGTCCTGCCGGAAGGATATCGGAGATGCGTATAAGGAATTGCTGAACAGTGTAAATCTTCGAGCTGAGGATATTGCAGGCGTCGGTGTGACCGTACAGGCGCTGACGGACAAAGAAGGTACGAAAATAACGTATATTTCTAATGAATCACAGGTCTTTTCCAGATATGATCAGCTTTTAAAATATATTCCGGGTCAAAAGCGCCTGTTTCATGATTTAATTGCTTTGGGCTATAATGAAAGCCTGCATGTGGATGAGAATGTTTTTTATCTGTCTGTCAACAATCGTATAGGAAGTATGATCTTGATAGAAAATAAAGTATATTATGGAAGCAGCAGCAGAGCCGGTGAAGTGGGACACATACAGCTTCAGCACAAAGGACGTAAGTGTTATTGTGGTAATCAGGGGTGTTTTGACGCCTATTGTAACACGAATATTTTACGGGAATGTGCTGAAGGCAGCCTGGATGATTTTTTCAAAGGTATTGCTCGGGGAACAGAGAAAAATAAAAAATGTCTTCAAGAATATGTAGAATATCTGGCTTCTGCTATTTTTAGTATACGCCTGATATTTGATGGAGTTATTATTATCGGCGGCGAATTGGGAATGTTTTCGGAATATTATCTGGACGAATTAAGAGATATTCTGGATCAGAAAACATTTTTTCCTAAAGAATATGCATCTGAATATTTACTTGCAGATAAGCAGGGCGAATATGCTATAGCAATTGGGGCGGCTATGTATTATAATAACCATGTGTTGGATCAGTTTGAGTAGTATTAGTGTGAATGAGAAAGGGATTCGTGAAACAATCTTGAGTATATACGTCAAAATTATTGTGGAAAATTGTCAAATATGATAATATTTTTATGTGGCGTCAGACATTTATAGTACAGGTGATAATCCTTTGAAATTTTATATTCAAAGGATTTATTGCCTGTCTTTTTTTGTATACAGCCATTGGCGAGTACAGGATATTACGAGGAGAAAATGGCATGAGATATGATTTTAGTAAAATGAACCCGGATTCGTTTGAACTTATGGTAAGAAGCTTAAATGAAAAAATATTTGGAATCCGCTGCAATCAGTATGGTTCTGGACCTGACGGGCAAAGGGAGTTTACGTTTGAGGGGACGGTAAAGGACAGCGCAGGAGTGGAATTCAAAGGCCGGACGATCGGGCAGGTGAAGTACAAAGGAATTACAACGAAAGAGGATGATTATACCTGGCTTGTCAGGGAAATCCAGGCGGAATTGCAGCGTTTCCGGGAGAAAGACGAAGACTACCTGCCGGATTATTATCTTTTTTATACCAATGTTGTGCTGACGCCGGTAAAAGATACGGGTGTGAAAGATAAAATCGAGGCGTATGTCAGGGAACATAATGACGTTATAAAGCATTTTTACGTGAGGGGATATGATGAAATATGCGCTATGCTGGATAACAACCGGGATGTTGCCGTCAGCTATGCGCCCACAATCTTACCAGGCGACCTGCTGATAAAAGCGTTGGAAAAATATGAGATAGATTATTTTGAAATCTTGAAAAAATTCCTGTTCTGTGAATTCGAGGAAGAAATGTATCCTCGTTTGGAACAGGCGGGTTCTGTAACAGAAAAGAAAATACCGATTGAAAAAGTGTGCATGGATATTGATGTGACAGATAGGCATCAGAACAGTCATGTGAAATTTGCAGAGATGGTATTTGCATTGGGAAACGAAATTTTAGGTTATAGGGGGATAGATGTAGCGGAGGGGCTGAAAAGAGAGGAAAATTTTGTCCTTATTGGAGGACCGGGAAAGGGAAAAAGTACAATCAGTCAGTTTATCGCACAGATATACAGGGCATTTTATCTGCAGGAATTGGGATATCGAGAGGAAACACTGAAAAAGTTTATAAAAGAATTTCAAAAGAGCTATGACTACCGGATAGGCCGTGCCAGGATTCCCTTTAAAGTAGCGCTGCGTGAATATGCGGCATGGATTCAGCGGAGGGAGACAGAAGAGAACAAATCTATCCTGCAGTATATGAAGGAGAGGATAGAAAAATTTGAAGGAAATGCTCTGCCGGTTAATCTGCTTCGAAAGATGCTGGGGGAACAGGCATGGATATTTTTCTTTGACGGATTGGACGAGGTGCCGGAGTCTTCGAATCGTCAGGAGGTATTAAAGCAGATTCGCCTGTTCATTATCACAGAGCTGAGGGAAGTTCAGTGCGACTGTATAATCGTAGGAACAACCAGAGAACAGGGATATAATAATGATTTTGATGAGGAAAAATATACACATATGGAAGTTGACGAACTTTCCAGGGAAGACAGCCGTATGTATATCAATAAGTTATTTGAAGTAATGGAAGAACAGACGGAACGTAGAAAGGAATATATCCATGTGATGAATGAGGCTCTGGAAGACGAGATTACGGGCAGGCTGATGAAGACGCCGCTTCAGATTACGATCATTGCGATATTAGTAAAAAGCGGCGGAAAACCTCCGCATGAACGGTATTCGCTTTTCCGGCAGTATTATGATACGACGGTAAAGCGGGAGAAACAAAAAGGAATTGTCGCAACGCTGAATGATAACACAGAATGGCTGGAAGAACTTCATTATCTGATTGGATATCGTTTGCAGCACGAGTCTGAAATGGAAGGAAATGCGTCGGCAGAGATTAGCCGGGAGGAACTGGAAAGGGAAATCAGGGATTATGTGGAGAAAAACCGGGATGATTTCTATGAAACAAAAAGCGGCGATCAGGGGAAAGAAAAAGAATTTTTTCTGACTATTACACAGAGGATTTGTTTTTTGAATGAGAATAAGGAAGGGATATACAGCTTTACAATCCGTTCTATGCAGGAATATTTTGCAGGAACTTACTTAATTAAAGGGAGAAGTGATACGGAAGCTTTAGACAATATTGAAAAGATTGCATATAAATCCTACTGGAGAAATGTCCTGCTTTTTGCACTGGGATATATTGAGCTGGAGAGGAAAAGCCTTGAAGCGGACATCGGAGCGCTCTGCCAACGGATGAACGGAGAAGATCATCTGACAACGGACGAGTATACTTCGGATAACCTGTGTCTGTTTGGTTCATGGCTGGCGGTGGATATCCTGGCAGAAGATATTTTCCGGGGACGGCGTCAGACGAAATACATCAAGCTCGCCGCAAAAGCGGCCGGGCTTGCGGATTGTGTAAATTATAATAAGTTCAGTTTGATCACAGGGATACAGAAAGATAAGCTTGTAGACTATATGAAAGAGAGCTGTGAAGGAGAGAAAGAAATAATAGGAGCAGCTAAGCTGTATCTGAAATTGGATGAGAACAGGAACAATGACATGGAGGAGGAAATCGCGTATATAAGGGAAAGGCTCACGGAAGAAAAACAGCTGGCAATGGATATTGATATTGTAGAAAATGGGAGGCACTCGGACAGGATTTTGGATAAAGCGATATATCGGATTAAAGCAGCGTTGGAGAATGGGAAAATGAAGTTTTTTTTGCCGGAACGAGTGTTGCGAGACATATTGTATTCCATGGAAGAAGGAGACAGCATAGAATTCAAGAAAAATTTGTTCCTTCAGTCTCTTTATTCGGAATCTAAATATGTGAGAATGGTGGAAGTGAGAAGCTGTTTAAATATACAGAGCAGTTCAGGATTGATATACAAAATCCTCTGCCCGTGGAATATGAAACGCGGGCGAAGCTATAAGTTAATAGCCTTAACGGAATTAATCGAAATTGAATTATATGATACCGGGACCGATGAAGCAGCCTTATTTGAACTTCAAACAAAATTACCGAAAATTGGTTTGGACTATCTGGCAGAATTTTGTGGGTTTTTGTTAAATCCGACTTTTTCAAAATATCAGGATTTATACAGGAAATTGAGTGAGGAAGAGGAATTTTTACGTTCAAAATATCGGAGATTATTAGAAAGTTATATCAGACAAAAGCCGGTTTCCGAGGAAGAATTTGAAATAATGGTATTGGAACGGAAAAAAGATTATAAAAGCTTTTTGCAAGGAGATTTTGAAAAAGTATGTTATAAAGATATCAATGTAGGATTTACTTCTTACTACCATTATCGTGAAAATATTTTTCGGGAACTGATGGATTTGGAAAAAATACCATTCGCTAATCTGAGAAAATTGAGTGATGCTTTTTTGAACATTTATATGTATGCGGCATCGAGAGAAACAGAGGTTAGAGACTATGTGCAGGATGATGAAAGAACTGCAGATGGGATGATCAAACTTTTAGCCGAATCAGTCAGAAGAAAAAAATACTATTATCGGGAAAATCTGATTATTGCGTCTTTGGCAGGCTCAAGGTTTAAAAAGAATTTGTGGGAGCAGGTTCCGGATTTCCCATTAGCTGATGAAATGCTGGAAAGGGAATACATTAGAATAAATGCGAAACGTAAGAGAATACGGATTGATATATTGGAGAAGACCATAGGCAGTATTGTCAGCAGGCTGGTATGTGACGGAAAAGAAAACAGTTACCTGTCAGTCATTCCCATATTGATCAATGAACCAATTGAGATACGAAAATGCATATCAGAACATGCTGTGAGGGAACTGGAACAATTGGAATATACTGTCGGTGCAAATCTGATCGCCATGAAGCTTTTGAAAATGTGTATGGATGAAAATGCAGCGCCCGGGGAATTCCTGGACGAACTGCTGAAATGTGACGTGCCGCGGGAGTATATATATTGGGAGTTGGAAAAGATGCTCCGCTATTGCGAGGTTCAGAATAAAGAGAAGCTATGGGTGGAGATGTATCTGAGGCTTAAAGAAGAAAAATTCAGAGGAGACTGGCTGATAAGGAAAGGAATTTTAGATGATATGATAGAGGCGAAATCTAATATGGGGTGAGGTGCGTTCTTGAAAATGTGGGAATGAAGGGAGAGTGAATACCTGAAACCGCAGCTTTATCGGCGGGGGCTGTGCAGCGTGGTGCACAGCCCTGTGAACGGTTACGAATCTGGGACTCATTATAATCCGGTTATTATCTGGCTTGAAAGATTAGGAGGTTTATGGTAGTATTGGGATACGAAAACGAAAGGAGTGCATATTATGCCGCCAGCATTACAGCCGCAGCCGGAAATAATTACTCTGGAACAGTACGAGGCTCTTCCGGAGAACCGGAGAGTAGAAGTCTTTGAGAATGTTGTCTATGATATGGCCAGTCCGTCACAGATACATCAAACACTATCTATGGAACTGTCTAACATTATCTACAACTACCTCAAAAACAAGAAGGGAACATGCCAGGTGTTCAGCGCTCCGTTTGATGTAAAACTGTCGGATAAGCCTTTTACCATTGTTCAGCCCGACATCATGGTTATCTGCGACAAAAATAAACTGGATGGAAAGCGCTGCAATGGTGCACCCGATTTCATCATTGAAATTGTTTCTCCAGGAAATCCGGCAGATGATTATATCCGGAAGGCATATTACTACAAAAACGCCGGAGTCCGCGAATACTGGATTGTGGATCCCCGCCGAAAAACCGTGACTGTGGATTACTTCGAGGGTAATATTGTAAGTGTTCAGTATGCCTTTGATTCCATTATCAAGGTCAACATCTATGATGATCTGCTGATCAACTTTTCCGATATTGCTGAACTATTAAATATCTAATAAAAATAGGGCATGTGCTGTATTGCATATGTCCTATCTTTTATTAGATATTTTATTCCAAAAGGTTTTAGGAAAAAGAATATTTTCTTGTAGTAATTTGGCGGATATGGTAGAATTTAGGCGTGGCGATAAATTACCAGGTACAGGGTGTTAGTTCTCTGAAAGGTGATTTATTGCCTTTTTTATGTGGATAAATATAAATTAGTAGGAGAGGGACGCCATGAAAAATGAGAAAGTATTAGTGATAAACAAAGGTGAGGAGTTTAAAGCAACTGTAATAGACAAGATTGATAAGACGAATATTTTTTATGATCAGTATATGGATGCGGCCAGAATGCTGAACGAAATTGTCGCCAGACATGACGACAGACTGGAAATGTGGTGCACAACAGAATATGAAAATAATATGATTGCTTTCTGCGGGGAACGCGGCGCAGGTAAGAGCAGTGCCATGATCAGTTTTGTTAAAGCAGCTCATGAGTACAGCAAAAACGGCGGAGACTCCATTTTTGCTGACTTTGGAAATATCAAAAATACATATTTCACCGAGCCGATTATCATAGATCCATCTATGCTTGATGGGATACATAATGTGTTGGATATTATACTTGCAACGCTTTATAAGAAGTTTAGAAAACAGTATGAGAAGGACAATCAATCGTTATATGCACGTCAAAGGGAAGGATTATTGGATCAATTTCAAAAAGTATATAAGTGTATTTCGTTAATCAATAATCAGGAGAAGATGTTGGATGATGAATATGATTATGAGGGGAATATCAGCAAACTTGCTAAACTTGGGCAGAGTACGGAACTGAGATATGAACTGGAAGAACTGATTAAAATGTATCTTGAAATAATGATGAAGGCTCAAGGTGCAGATAAGGAGGGGAAGACAGGGTGCCTGATGATTGCGATAGATGATCTGGATTTATGCAGCTTTCATGTGTATAAGATGGCGGAGCAGATTAGGAAATATCTGATCATACCCAACGTTGTGCTTGTAATGGCTGTCAGGGTGGAACAGCTTGAATTGTGTGTACGGGAAAAAAATCTTAGAAGTTTCAAAAGTATGGTTCGTACCGGAGGGCAGGAGTCCAGAATATTAGAAGAAATTATTAATATGTCCGAACGCTATGTTACAAAACTGATTCCAAAAGTCAGAAGAAATTATCTTCCAGATGTGAGGATGCTGAATAATGTGAAGATATTATATAGGGACAAAGAAAAAGAATTGGAATTCGATTTTGGAGGAGGCTCTCTTAGTAAAATTGTATTGAATTTGATATATCAGAAGACCGGAATGAAGTTTTTAGAGGAAAAGTCCGAAAAAAATTATTTTTTACCAGATAATCTGCGCGATACAATAAATCTTATCGTCCTTTTAGCCGAAATGGAAGAACCAGGGGGAGAAAATATAAATGACGTTTATTATTACAATATTGAAAAGTTTTCAGACTATTATGAGAGGCAGTGGCTGCCCGGTAATTTTACGTTAAAGGAATCTAAGGAAATCCAGAAACTATTTCATGTACATTCACAGTTGCATCAGTGGGTCAGGTTTCGATTATCTGAGTATTATTCAGTGACGAAAATGAAAGACGAAGTTCCATTGACAGGGCCACATGCATGTGCTGAGTCGAGTAATAGTTTTTCTCTTGTTATAGACTGGCTGAGACTATACAAGACAACTGTATTTGGAGAGGATGAGAAAAAGTATGCATATGTATTTCATGTCCTATATACAATCCGCTTAAATGAGTTATTACGCTCGAAGTTATATGATGAAATAATAAGTTTTATAGGAGGATATGTGTGGGCCTGGGATTTTCAGAATACGCTTCCAGCTGTAGGGAGAACTGCTGTTGATCGTTCTCGCTTTACGCTATCTACTTTTTGTGTATTTAATACAATTGCAGGAGCTCTTTATCCGGATAAACATATTTTCATGGAAGGTTCTTTGGGGACGCAGTATTATGTTACTGAGATTGCCAAAGAGGATGTAAATAGAAAATATAAAACAGCAGTATGGACAGTGCTTGGAATGCTATCAAATACTTTTTGGAAAAATCAGTCTCAGCAAGTAGTTTATACATTTGATACGGCACATGTTGTTTATATGAATCATTCTGTTATACAGGCGCTGCATATCAGTCTGGAAAATTATATTATCAGTCTCTGCAATCTGGACTGCATGTATGAAAAGGTAAATATGAATTATTTAGGAGTTGATGTGTATGAATTTGAAACGATTATTGAAAGTATTCAGAAACTCAATCAGGAAATGATAGAAGCTTTTAGAAGGATTATTACCAATATAGATATTGCGTTGGAATTTAAAAAGTATTGTTTTGAAGGAAAGAATATAAAAGATAGAGGTTATAAAAATGATATAGAGAGGACACAGGCGGCCGTAAAACATTTTTTTAGAAATGTAGAAGTTTTTATGCGTATACATTTTAGAATTCGTAATGTAGAGTATGACTGTCTGAAGTTAGAAATTGACGGTGTGAGGAAAGATATCAGCATTAGTCAGTTGTATGCTTTGTTGGTTCAGGAAAGTGTGAAAGAGAACGAAAGGATTTTGGAAGAGAATGGGAAGTTAAATGGAAATAAGGAAGAAATGGTGAAAGAATTTGCGATGAAATTGAGAGAAAGGTCGGCTTTAGTACGTCCTCTTGAAAAAGTGGTTACTTATTTGGGAACAAGGACGGCTGAAAATGCAAGGAAGAATATGGATAATCTTGCTTCTAATATTCAGCGTTATTATTCCAAATATGTCGACGAAAGGCTAGGAGAGCCGGAAATATTGGATTTGTGCGATTTTTATGGGAAAATATTAGATCTATACATTATAAATCCGATGTCATATATTCCGGATGAACTAAGTGAGAAATATAAACAAGTTATCAGAAGATATCAGCAAGTATGTCAATAAAAAGGAGAGCATATGGACATCGAGCGGGGGAATATAGAAATACTCTTTGGAGAAATAGACTATCTGGCGATTGGCAGGCAGGTTTATTGGGACAAGTCGGAAGTAAAACCAGTGCAAACATATAAAAAAATTGACAAAAAGTTATATATGCGGGGAGCAGAAAAGATTTTCCGTAATATGTCAGAAAATGAGCGGGAAAACAGTTATCTGCTGGCATGTACACAGATGAGGGATGATGAGGGGAACAATCCAAGCCTTTTTCGGCTTCTCACGAATATATCAAAGAAGCTGTTGGAGACAGACGGAGATGAGATTAAATGCAGATTTGACCAGATGCTCCGCTGGAGGGAGATATCGTTCCCGTTCGGGCAGGATATTTTTACATGTGCATATCTGGCGGACTATGATTGCAGCAGAGGTTTTGAGACGACATACTTTTCCTGGCTCCCGATTATACGCAGCGACAATGACAGGCTCCACAATATTTTGAAAAAAGGGATTGCTGAGAATCATTTTCATCTGGCGGGGTCTACCAAGATTTTTGAGCTGAACTGGATAAGCCTGATGAATCAGATTGACGACAGACTCCACGATTTTATGAAAATAACCCGTACACTCCAGGAGTATTTTACGGATCCCTTTGATGACTCGGGAAAAAAAGAAAGTTTTTATGCTAAATGCCAGCGTGCGGCTCTGTATAGAGTATATTTATTTTCAGTTATGCAGAATGACGGCTTCTTGATTCATAAGCTGGAAGGATTGCTGAAAGGATTGTGGAAGGGGATAAAACCAGAGGAAATTGTAACCGATATACAGGATGCGGTTACATTGGCCAGAAATATTTACGGAGCAAGAGTAAAGAGCCATGTACTGGATTATGCACTGGAAAAAAGTATTATAGATGAAAACGAAAATGAATGCAGACTTCTTGCCGGAGAGCGGAAGTTTTTATATGACTGTTTTAAATGGTCTGCATCCGGCTTATTTAAAGAGGAACAGAAAGATTTATTTTATGTATATCTGGTCATCAGGACTGATTTCCGGGGAGAACTTATTCAGACAAACAACCGGGTTGGATTTTCTAATTTCTCTAATTATCAGGACCGAAAAGAGTTCTTTATTGAAGGAAAGAAAGCATATGAGGAGGAACTGGTGCGTCTGTCATTAAATGAATCTCTGAGAAAAGAGAATATGGTATCTCTGGAGGCGCGCATCTGTCCGAAGAAATCTTCATCCGTTCTGTATCAGACATTGAAAAACTTTGAGAATATTGTGATAAGCGGACCTGGAAAAGAGGCATATGATAAACTGATTTATGTCATGCATTTTCCCAAATTTCCAGATCAGAACTTTGTTCCGGGTGTGCCCCGAAATGATAATGTGCGCAGAACAGCAGCGCGCCAGGCAAGAAGTATTGCAGCATTGTTGGAAAAACGGATGGAAATCAATAAACATATCAAAGGGATTGATGCATGTTCCAGCGAACTTGCGTGCCGTCCGGAGGCATTTGGGCAGGTATTCCGGTATTTATCCGATGTCGTAGTGATGTGTAAAGAAACGCAGAAAGATGCGTCAAGAAATCATTTTAAAACGAGAAACCTGCATACAACCTACCACGCGGGAGAAGATTTTTATGATATTGCGGACGGTCTGCGTGCAATTGACGAAACGATGCTTTTCTGTGGATTAAAGCGGGGAAGCAGGCTCGGCCATGCACTTGCATTAGGAATTGATCCGGAAGAATATTATAAATATAAGGGCTATAGGATTGTAATTTCAAAACAGACGCTGTTAGACGATATTGCATGGATGTTGGGCAGGGCAAATGAGTTGGGATGCGTGATGGACAGCAGTCTGAAAAGCAGGATGGAAGAAAAGTATTATGATTTATATGAAGAAGTATTCAGACATAATATGAGAAGAAAGTACTCCATGTCAGTCTATGATTACTATCAAAGCTGGAAATTGAGAGGAGATAAACCGGAATTATACAGACTGGAAACGGATGAATTTCAAAAAAAGCTTGCAGATACACCATTAGAAAGATTTGACAGATATCAATTTAATGAGAAAGTCGGCAATGATCTGCGCAAAAATGAGAGATATAAATACATATATTCTGTTTACCATTTTGATGAACGGGTCCGTGAAAAGGGCAGTGAGATTACAGAGTTTAAAACAGGACCGGATTATATTCAATTTGTACGGCAGATGCAGGATCAAATGATACGGCAGGCAGCCTGTATAGGAATTGGGATTGAGACCAATCCATCGTCTAATTATTTAATAGGAACAATCAAAAAATATGAGGAGCATCCGATTCTTCGATTCAATGCGAGAAAATTATGCAGCGTTGAACCGAATACATCTTTGAGCGTTTCTATTAACACCGATGATCAGGGGGTGTTTGACACATTGCTCGAAAATGAATATGCACTAATGGCGCTTGCATTGAAGAAAGCAAAGGATAAGGATGCAAACTTATTGTATGATATAGAAGATATTTATGAATGGGTAGATTATGTCAGGAGGATGGGACTTGAGCAGGTGTTTGTGTGAGGAGAGGTGCATAGATAGATTGAGTAAAAGATAACTGAGTGGAACGGTGTTTGATTATTTTCGAGCAGCTTCATAATTGGCTAAAGAAAAGCTATGAATAGAATGAGGAGAAGGTCTTATGGCAGAATACAATATGACATTGGCATGCCCAGCGAATTATTGTTAGGAATCCGTTATATACTGATAAAAGATTTCATGATTGCTTTTATCGAAGTAGCCTTTAGCTCTGGCCTAATGGATGCAGTTCTATCTGGTGATTTTGTAAAAGGGATAACGGCTGGTGTGGCCTCAGGGGCGCTGTGTTCATTGACAAAGTTATTTTCGAGCATAAATAGCTTGGATGAACGTGATTTTTTGGCATTGACTTGATACATGTTTTGGAGTATTATCATTAGGACATGGCATTAGGGAGTGTTTTCCGTCGGAGATGATTAATCGTTTGAACGGCAGAGAGAGGTAATATTACAATGAGGATAAGTAGGGTGATTGAAAGAGTATGCTGACTTCTGTAAAAGATATCGTATTTGAATTTACAAAAGACATGTATCATTTGTTCGGAAAGGATATGAGCAGAGTTGTGATTTATGGATCTTATGCAAGGGGGGATTATTCAAAGGAGTCGGATATCGATGTCATGATTCTAGTTAAAATTCCCGAAGCTAAAATTCGAGATTATACAGATGATGTGGCAGATTGCGCTTTTGGATATTTGATGAAGTACGGTATTGACATTTCCCCGGTGGTTAAGAATGAAGAGCATTTTAATTATTGGGTAGATACCCTCCCATATTATCGTAATATCCGGGATGAGGGGGTGATAGTCGATGCAGGATAAGGAACGGGACTTGTCAGTTTATCGCTTGTCACTGGCAAAAGAGACACTTGCAAATGCAAGGCTGTGTCTGGATAATAAATTTTATCGTGATTGTATCAACCGATCATATTATGCAGCATTTTATTCTATTAAGGCAATACTGGCAATAGAGAAGATTGATTTCAAAAGGCATAAAGATGCAGTTGCATATTTCAATAAAACTTATGTTGCTACAGGAGTATTCTCCAGAGAGGTTGGAAAAAGACTTGGAAGAATTAAAATGATGCGTGAGGAATCAGACTATAGTGATTTTTTTATAGTTTCTGAAGAAGATGCAAGAAAGCAGTATGAAGCGGCAGAGTATATAATCTGTATAGTTGAACAATATTTGACGGGCAACGATAATGAAAAATGATTATCTGGAACATCTGGTACAGAGATAGCATGTATAAAGGAGAAAATTGTGGTTTGACAGCGATCAGAACGGAATGATATATTCCCGTCTTTGACAGTTACTAAAAGAAAAAACCGCTGTATCCCTTGTATTTACTGGGGTGCAGCGATTTTTGGTGTTGTCACGATGTTTAGTAATTTATTCCCTTCCTTTACTTTTTTTCTGAATCGTTTTCATGTTACTTTTGGTTATGAATCGGTAATCGGTCCGAAAACCGCATGCATCATGGAGAGCATCCGTAATAGACTCACGCCTGTAGGTTGGGATAAATCCCTGTTCCTGAACCTCCACAAAATTCATTGCTTTCAAGGTATCCAAAAGTTCTTCACAGGTATATTTTAATTGAAGCTTTTTTTCCAGATACCGATAGATTGTCAGTGCGAGAAAACAGATCAGGAAATGTGCTTTGATTCGGTTTTCATCCTGTAGATAAACACGCCTTGCTGAAAAATCTGTCTTCATAATACGAAAGCATTCTTCTATCTGCCATCGCCCCTCGCTGACTTTATCATCCAGAAGATCTGTACATACTGCGTACAGTCCGTCATACCGGGACTCTTCTTCAATCTTGCTTTCATCCAGATAATGATGGATGTCGGCAGTTTCCCCTTCCTTTGTAGCTGCCGTAGTTCCGATAAAACGGGCCGGGTCATTGGGATTTTTACGGTTCTTTTAGTACCATATAAGTGTAAGAGATAAAGCACTAATGATATGCTTTATCTCTTACACTTATATGGTACTAAAAAGCAGGTTTTATGTGACCTGCAAGGCATTTTTTAATTACCCAACTGTCAAACTCCCGTAACCATTTCAGGCAGTTCGCTATTAACTTAATCCTGAATCCGTGAAATTCACCTTTCCATAACTGTTGAAAAGGTTGATTTTTCAAC
>CANOBT010000063.1 GCA_947564305.1 uncultured Lachnospiraceae bacterium
GGTCATTTCTATACTATGTGCCTTATGTGACACTGGCGGTCATGACATTTCCCGCCATCATCGCCGCACCGCAGGTTCCCCTTGCAGGAATTCTTGCACTTATTGCAGGGATTCTTGCATCATGGAAAGGGATGAACATGCTGGGGATTGCCGCGCTCTGCTGCGCGGTAGTGTTTGTGTGCGAGGCAATCGCGCCTTTCCTGATATAATTTACGTTTTTCAAACTACCACCTCCACAATCGTCTTGCCGTCAATCTGCAGTTCTTTTACCCCTGTCTCCTTTTTCTTGTTGAAATTGAAACTCAGCAAATACCCTCTCTGGGCATGGTACGCCTCCATATAATCAGCAAGCTGCCTTTCCCCCCGCTTATTATATTCGTTGCCTCTCCAGATTTTGATTTCTACAATATATTGGTTTCCGTTATAGTCAACAATCACATCTGTACGCCCGCGGTCACGCGTTCGCGACTCAATATAATAATTACCCGCTCCGTTAATAATCGGCTTTAAATACAAGAGGAAAAACTTCCGTCCATTATCTTCAATGAATTTTTCATCCTCACGGCTGTATAAATCCTGCCAATACACCATGAATTTTCTCAGTACCAAATCCATATCCAAGATTCCATTTCTCACAAACTGGTTCTTATCCATCTCACCTGCCGCAAAAATACGGCTGTTAACCTCTTCTTCTGAAAGAAACAGATTATAAAGCCGGGTTTCAAATAACCGGTTAGCAATCATCATTGTTCCCTGCTCACTCTTGACAAAACCGAGCATAGCCGCCAAATCTATGACAGGATTGTCGTGATTAAAAGATATCTTATCTCCCGAAAATAAAATCGCATACAGCATTTCCTTTAATTCCGGATATTCTGCCAGCTTATTCGCCAAAGTCTCAAACAGCGTATTCTTCTCAGCCAAAATAAGCTTTACTGCCCCCAAAATCCCCTCTCTTGTCCACGCAAGAGATTTCTTAGGAAATCCGTCACTTCCCGCTATCCTCTCATCCACAATCTGACAGAGACGCGATACGAGAAACGGATACCCCGAAGTATATTCATACAAAATTTCGGATATCTCTCTTACATCCATCCCGGTGTGATAATCCGCCTCATATTCCGCCAGCATCCCTGAGATATCTGATGCCGAAAAACTCATCTCTACATTAAAATCTGCTGCAATATTCCAAGGGCTGTTCACCTTATGCTCCTCATCTGTCCGAATTCTCCGCTTTAAATTTTTTACGTCATAGACACCTGCAAGAATCACCGACCAGAATGCAGGCGTAACATCCCTGTCAATATAATATGCTCTCAACTGTGCCAGAAAATCCAGAAACACCTGGTTATTCGCTGCACTGTCCACCTCGTCGATCATCAGTACAACCGGCTTTTCCGATGCCCCGCAGATATCACTTAAATACTCAAACATCTCAAGCAATTCCAAACTGCCACTGCACTTTACAGCCGCATCCGAAAACGCCTGAACACATTCTTCCATCTGACTGCCGGCACTGCACTCATTTTTGCACAGAGCGCGCAAAAATAATCTGGAAAATGCAATGGAAAAAGTATTCTCATTCCGAAACTTAGTGTCGCCGATTTTCTGGAAGTCAAGGCTGACGACCAGATATCGGTCTTCTAAAACTTGTTTTAATGCCCGCAGCGTCGTTGTTTTCCCATATTGCCTGGCACGGTTTATGGTAAAATACTCTCCCATATCCACCAGGCAGGCAATCTCCCTAAGCCGCCCGCTGATATCAACCATATAATGAAACTGCGGCTTACAGTCAGCCGTCACGTTAAAAACCTTTCCCATCGCATATACCCTTTCTGCTTATCTGCACGAACATTCTCTACAAATATAATATAGCCGATTTTCAGGTGTTTGTACATCGATTCATAACAATCTCACACAGATTCTCTATCATATCTTCATACTCCTCACAGTACCCGTAAAGCATCTCTACCACATACTCTCGGAAACCTCTTCAGAAAATCCTGCTCCTTTTTCACGCTCCGTATAAACTCATAGACCGCATCAATCCCCGTGTACCCCGAGATATCTTTTAAAATCGGATAATCCAGCGTCAGAATCGTATCCTGAGGATGAAAGCGCACATCATACCATTTAAAAAATTCCGGCAGCCCCTTTACAACAGTATCGTAAAGGCAGCGGTTCCCGTAACTGTCAAACTCCGGCAGGAGCTGATTATACATCTTAAGCGCCTCCTTCACCTTTTCCTCCACAGCCTTAACGCCGTTTTCATACATTTGCCGCGCGGGCATCTTCTCCTTCGACGCCACCGCATTTTCCTCCGCTTGCACTGCCTCCCGGATGCAGTACAATACAGCCCCCATCAACTGCTGCGCCTTCTCATAAGTCACAGATGTATCCTCATACCCATTATACTGGTTCGCCAGCTCTCCCACAATCGGCACCAGCTCCTCCATACGATACCCGAAAGGGCATGAGCTCCGCTCGCCTGTCTCATATCCCCCATATCCTCCCGAACTTCTGTATCCGTCATAGCCAGCCCGGATTGCCTGGGCGAAATTGGCAAGACATGTACTTTCCAGATATTCCAGATCCCCAAAGCAGATATCCTCAAACTGCTCCTTCATAAAATGCAGAAGTTCATCATCCGTAATCTCGTCCTGCATCTCATTTTTAAACATGTAAAAGATATCCTGCAGCCTGACAACTGTATCCACATAGTTTTCCTGGCGAATATACCGGGAATCGCAGAACTCATAAATAATCTTCGGCACAATCCCGCCGCCGAACCCTACCCTCTCCTTCTCCCGCAGAGACACCTTTCGCTCCTCAAGAATCAATGCGGCATCCTGCTCACTTAAGATAAGCCCGTAAAACCATCCAGTCCTTGTCCATGTACACATGCATCCCTCCCTGATATTTTTGGAAACTGATTGTACCATCCGGCGGGAGGCATTACAAGCCTTGAATTTCGGCATTTTTCTGGTATTATAAAGATAGTAAGAGCTTGATAACAAAATCACATTTTATTACTCCTCGTTTTATTTCATTCAGATACTTATTGGCTATGGGAATTAGTTCCTCCATTCTTTTTCAAATCCCATCATATGCCTGAGATTAATCGTTACATCCTTTTGTTTACTTATTATAAAAGCTGTAAGGTAAAATGCTAATTTTCATTCTACCCTACAGCTCAGCGTAAATAACTATGCCCCTTTTAATTGCTTTTCCAACTCTGCAATCCGGGCAAGCGCATCCTGATAGCCATTCCTGGTCTGTTCAAGCTCCTTCGCAAACTCCTGCCTCTGCTCCTCCATTTCCCGCTCTTTCTGATTCAGCTCTTCCTGCATCTCGTCGATCATCAGCTGCACCGTATTCCTATCCAGTTCCCGCAATTCCTCTGAAAACATATCCATCACCCCTTCAACATTCCGACAGATGTCATAAATCTGTCCATACATAGCTTTAAAGTCCGGATATCTCTCTATGATGGATATGACGGCATCCGGCTCATCCATACACAGAAAAGACAGCCACGCCTCCAGCCTGTTCTCTATCCTGTTATTTTTATTCTGCTGGATTTCCCGAAAGATGTCAAGAGAAATAAAAATATATTTCTGCAGAAGGTCTATCTCAATCCCCGTATTGGATTCTTGCTCAAAATAGTGGAGGTATGTATCCACATATCGGCAAAACTCCGACGGACTCTGTTCAAATAATACAATCGTATAAACCGGCTTGATATCTCTGTAGGCGAACTTTTCCTTCCTTTTGCTGCGGACTCTCTTGTACTGCCGTAGCAAAAGGTCGGCAGAATAACATGCGCTGCGCTCCCCCGGGAACTTATAACCTATCTTCTGGATTTCCAGGTTCGCGATGCTGCCGTCCTTTAACTGAACCACCATATCCATGATGACCAGTGAGGTTTCATCCGCAATCCTCGTACTGTCGTTAGGCAGCACCTCAACAATATGCACCTCCTGCCCAAGGAGCAGCGACAAAAGCTCGTCCACCCGCTCCGGGTTATACTCTGGGTTTAAAACTTCCTTGCTGACAAAATCATACATTGTCTTTACGCCCCGGACTCCGGTACAGAAATCAAGAAATTCCTGCCTCCGTTCCTCTGTCCAGTGGTAAAACATGTCCTTCGCGCGCTCACTGTCCTCAATAATTTCAATAATCTCTCCCCTTGTCCGTATCATAGGGAAATACATCTGCAATTTGTTCTTCATAAGCACAAAGCTCCTCTCTGTAATATTGTAAAAAATTCATGGAATCAGGCATTGATACCCTCGGTGGACGAAAGGCAATTTCTAAAGGTCAGAAATGATAGAACAGCATCCGCAAGAGCGGACATCTGCCGAAAGAATATTTAGAAATATAATGCTCTGGATTTCAGTGTAGCACAAGCCGTCCGATAACGCCACATTATATTTCTTAAAATTTTCCTAAGGTTTTTACTCCTCTCCGATAAATCCATGCTACAATAATAATAGCTTACTTTACACAGGAGGTTCCTATGAACATACATGCAACAAAAAAGACTTTTTTATCCCTGCTGCTCATCCTCTCCCTCTGTGCAGACATCGCTATGACCGCTTACGCCGTTGAATATCCGGTGCAAAAAAGTATAGCGGCAGATGAGGACGGCAGCAACTCTGACAGCTCTGGCTCAGATGAGCCTCACTCCGGCAGCAGCGGTTCGGGTACTGACGATTCGCAGTCCGGCGGCAGTGATTCTTCCAAAGAGGATTCCTCAAATGGCAGCGATTCTTCCGATAAGGATTCCTCAAATGGCAGTAACTCAAACGCTGACGGCTCCCCCTCCGGCGACTCCTCTGACAACAAAGATTCACAGTCCGGCGGCTCCTCTGACAACAAAGATTCACAGACCGGCAGCTCCTCTGACAACAAGGATTCGCAGTCCGAAGGCTCCGGCAACAACGATTCGCAGTCCGAAAGCTCTGGCAGCAGTTCCTCCGACAGAAATCTGTCAGCAGAGGATACCCCCTCCGCTGACCTTCCCGCAAACGAGCCAGACAGCCTGTGCGCAGACGAGACGGATAATGACCTGACTCCTTCCGCCGCCGGGAGCGAGACCACTTTCATCACCCTCAGCGCGGCAGGAGACTGTACCCTCGGCATAGACACCCGCTACAGTCATAACTTCAACAAATATTATAAGAAAAAGGGCGACAGCTATTTCTTCAAAAAAGTAAATCCCATTTTTTCACAGGACGACATCACAATCGTCAATTTTGAAGGAACACTTACCACCAGCAAAAAACGGACCCGAAAGACATTTACTTTCAAAGGCCCGAAAAAATATGCGTCTATACTAAAAAAAGGTTCTGTGGAAGTGGTGAATCTCGCCAACAACCACTCAAAAGATTACGGCAGGACTTCCCTCACCGACACCCAGAACATCATGCGGAAAAATAGCATCGGTTATTGCCGCAATACGACGATAGACTATCAGACGGTAAACGGTGCCAAGATGGCGTTCCTGGGATTTAACGCACTGGAAAAAGTCACGAAAAACCAGATCAAGACCGGCATTGCACAGGCAAAGAAAAATAACGCCGAAATCATCGTCGTAAGTTTCCACTGGGGCGTGGAGCGCAAATATTATCCAAATGCAAAGCAGAAATCTCTCGGCCGCTACGCAATTAGCTGCGGCGCCTCCCTGGTTCTCGGACATCACCCCCACGTCCTCCAGGGCATCGAAAAATACAAAGGCCGCTATATCGTATACAGCCTTGGAAATTTCTGTTTCGGCGGAAACAGCAACCCGAAGGACAAGGACACCATGATCTTCCAGCAGACCTTTGCCGTAAAAGACGGGGAACTCCAGCCGGACAGCAATGCGAGCATCATCCCCTGCTCCCTGTCCTCGCACAGGAAGACCAATGACTTCCAGCCCCGCGTCCTGTCCGGGAAAGAGAAAAAACGGCTCATAAAGAAGATGAATAAATTAAGCAGGAAACTGAACGTGTCCATAAGCTCAGATGGGAAATTAAATTAACAGCGTACCGGACCATCCAGACTCCCGAATGGTCCGGTACATCTCAATCTAATCCCATATGATTAATTTCATAAACTTTTTCATACCATTTAATACCTTTGCAGATAAATATACAATTGGTAATTTTCTTTTTGAATAGCTCCAAATATAATCTCCTTTTGTTTTGTCTATCAATAGCCTTGTGTAATATTGCTCCCAGCTTGTGTAATCTCTGCTGTCAATATAATTTTCCGGTTCTTGAAGATACCGTTTTGCGCTGATATTTGGTATTACATCTGCTGAAAGCAACATCCATTCAAATGATTCGGGAGCATAAAGTATAACATTCTTTTTTGCAGACAAATATTCACTCATATCCTTCATTTCCGAGCCAAATGCTGCCCCATCAACTATAACCAATGTTTTTCCGGTCGTCTCTTTATTATTCATCAAACATTTTATAATACCAGATTTCCCTTTTGCTGAAATGCATTTTATATTTTTCTTGTCCGATAATTCAAAGAAAAATTCATATCCGGAATTGGAATCCTCTGTGATTACCATTGATGGAGCAATATAATCCTTCTCTGATATTTCTCCATACAAATGGTATATTTCATTGTATTTTTTCTTCGTCTCATGAAATTTTCCGGATTTACGGAAACCATATATTTCATTAATACTGTAAGGTAACATCGAAAGCTTTTCTCGTGTAGCAAGGACAAAATAATTATCTGATTTCTGCAAAAGCTCGGCAAATCTCTTAGATGTTAAGAATCGGTTACCTTCATCAATAAATATAATACTTTTTGACATATTTTCTAACTGATATTCCCAATCTTCATTATCCAGAACCCTGCAATCACAATCACAGAAAAGCGAAACTCCACTATCAAATCCATATCTTCGATTCTCACGAATCAAATCAATCAAGACCGTTTTTCCAGACCCGCTATCTCCCGTAAAAATTGTAATATTCCTCTTTATTACAAAATCATATTTTATTTTTTTAGTTTCAACGATTACCCTGTGAGCGCCTTTCATATTTCATTACTCCTGTTTCATTTCATTCAGATACTTATTGGCTATGGGAATCAGTTCCTCCATAGAATGTACCATTTCTCCGCTGTTTTTTACTTCTATTTCAAACTTCGTATCTTTTCCAAATCCCATCATATGCCTGAGATTGATCGTTATATCTTTTTGCTTACCTATTTCCAATATCCATTTTGCACAGTTATCTCCACAAGTAGATGCGTTAAATATCCTTTCCGGCTCATTAAGCATCAACAGCAGTGTCTTGACGCCGCCTGACAAACGTTCTGGCGGAATCTGACCAAGTACAGGGCTATCTATACATTCTCCCCCCAAAACTTCCGATTCATCAACATCTCTGATCATTTCTTTAGCCAAATTGTCCTCAATCCATTCCGGTTCATAAGTATTTTTAAAATATACGTTCGTGTTGTATATGCTGTTTTCAACGTCTCCATAAATAATACTAAGCATATTATCCCTCCATAACTATGTCCAATGTCAAACTATCCTGCTCTTTATTATTTTACTTCTTCTCCCTCAAGATGTACAGTCCTTCGAAACATTCCCCGCAAAAATCACACATCAAACTCCCGCACCCCATACTCCCTCCGATATTGATTCGGAGTCATCCCCATACATTCCCTAAACTGCTTTCCCATATGGCTCTGGGAAGAAAACCCCAGGTAAGCCGCTATCTCGCTGCAGGAGTAGCGGGAATAAATGAGCAGATTCTTCACCAGGTTCATCTTCTCCCTGCGGATAAAATCCGTCAGGGAAATCTTCTCGCACTGATGAAAAAGCTCCGAGAGATAGTTAGCATTAAGCCCCAGCTCGTCTGCGATGTCCTGCACACAGATCTTATCATGCAGATGCGAAAAAATATAATCCTTGCACCGGTTGATATGAGGATTCTTATCCTTACCGGACATCCCCGCCTTCTGTTCATTCAGATCCTTCACCATCTGTGCATATGTAAATTCCGCCGAGCGGAAGATATGGAAAAGTGTCGGGATATCGCTGCACTCCTCCAGTTTCTGGATTGTGGAATCGCTGAGGGTATAGGCAATCTCGTAAGGCACCCCGCCCCGGATGGCAGCGCGGCTCGCCAGGGTGACCACGACAATGCCGATATTCCTTGTGTGGCGGATGGGATTCTTCGCTAACGTTCCGTACTCGCCAAGAAAGTCCTCCTTAATCGCCGTCTCAAGCTGCTTAAGGTCGCCCTGCTCGACAGCAGCACCCTCCCGCAGCTCCTGGTCATAAGGGTTGTGCCGCCTGCCATGCTCCCGGTTTTCAAACACAAGCTCGGAAAAATGCGCCCTGAGTTCAGCATCTGTCTCCTTCCTGATACAATTTTCCGCCAGAAGGCCGACTTCATCAAGAGGAATCTCCCGGCACAAGTTAAACGCCAGCAGCACATCCCCCGAAAGCTCCTTAAAGCTGCACTCCGGAACCGTCTTAAGCCACGCCTCATCCGCCGTCCCCGCCTCCGCCTGATGCCGCAGATACACCTCTTCCGAAAGCCTCACCGGCCCAATGATAAGATGATACTCATCCCCGGCACAAACGCGGACAAAAACTGTCCGTTAAAGGACAAAAGAACCGGACACTCAAGCGAAAAATCCGCCCGGGAAGTAAAATAACCCACCAGCTCCTCCGGCGAAAAAATATCCTCAAACTGTATCCGCCCGCAAAAACTTTCCGCATAGTCAAAATCCGCCGTATACCTGCGGACAAACGTATGCAGGTGATAAGAAATATGCCGCATCAGATATCCGTAATTCATCCTCTCCTTCATCTCTTCTCTTCCTCCTTCTTTTCCCCTCCGGCAGACCGTCCGAAAACAGCTTTTCCTACAGTATAACATATTTACCCGAGAAACATAACAATAACCCGTGAAATATGATATAGACAGCCGGTTCCGTCTTTTATACTAAACTTACAAAACAACCGACGGAAAAGAAAGAAGGAGAAAAGAAAATGCATGTAAAAGGCGTAAACTTAGGCAACTGGCTCGTATTGGAAAAATGGATGTCTCCGGCATTATTCGACGGGACAACAGCGGAAGACGAATATTACCTCCCGGCACAGCTCTCAAAAGAAGTGTACGAGGCACGGATTAAAATCCACCGGGCGGAGTACATCACAGAGGGCGACTTCATAAGAATCAGGGCAATGGGCATGGATGCGGTACGCATCCCGGTTCCCTACTTCATCTTCGGAGACCGCCCGCCCTTCATCGGATGCATCGAAGAATTAGACAAAGCCTTTAACTGGGCGGAAAAGTACGGCCTTCAGATACTCATCGATCTGCACACAGCACCGGACAGCCAGAACGGCTTTGACAACGGAGGAATCAGCGGAGTCTGCAAATGGTCAAAAGAGCCGGAGGAAGTAGAATTTGTTCTGACCGTGCTGGAACGGCTGGCGGTAAGGTACGGCAAAAGAGTAGGGCTCTGGGGAATCGAAGTCATCAATGAGCCGGTTCTTGACGATATGTGGGAGATGATGAACGTGCCGGAGAGATACCCGGCGGCAGACCCGGAAAAAGCAAAGGGCAGCGGCCCGAATACGATGGAATTCATCCGTCAGTTTTACCTTGATGCCTACGACCGAATCCGAAAGCATATGCCAGAAGAAAAATACATCGTCATCCACGACGCATTCAGGCTTGGCGCATGGAAAGACTTCATGCGGGAAGAAAAATACAAAAACGTAGTACTTGACACCCACCAGTACCTGATGTTCGCAGAGATGGACGGCTGTGAGCAGACCGTTGAAGGATATGTAAGCTACATAAAAGAGCATTTCGAGGAGGAAATCTGCAAGATGGAAGAATATTTCCCCGTCATCTGCGGCGAATGGTGCCTGTTCAACTCCTTTGCCGCAGGATGCGACACAAAGGGCGGACAGAGCGTCTTAAACGGTCAGGAAGGCATGTCGGCGGAAAGTTTAAGTGCAGAACAGAAAAGAGAAATCTACCAGGCAGTGGCAAACGCCCAGCTTGATGCATGGAACGCCGGCAGCGGCTATTTCTACTGGAGCTATAAGCTCCTAACCGACACGGTAAATACGCCTGGATGGGTCGGCTGGGACAGCTGGGATTTGGGAAGATGCGTAGACCAGGGCTGGTTCCCGGCGGACAGATAACAGGCGATTGCGAAACAGATAGAGAAAAAGGAGAGAAGAATATGAAAAAAGATATGAGTTCCAATGCAAAATTATCGTTTTTAGAGCGTTTCGGATACGGCGTAGGGGATTACGCGGCAAACCTTGTATACTCAACAATCAGCGCATTTTTATTAGTGTATTATACAAATGTCATCGGGGCAAGCGCAGCGGCGGCCGCATCCATCATCGCCGTCTCGAAAATCTTTGACGGCGTGTCAGACCTGATCATGGGATACATCGTAGACCACACCGATACAAAATACGGGAAAGCCCGCCCGTGGATTGCAAGGCTCTGCGTGCCGCTGGCAGTATGTACGGTGCTGATGTTCAGCGTACCCAGCTCTTTTGCCGGAAAAGCGCAGATTGCCTACATGTTCCTCACCTACAACCTGGTATCCACCATATTTTACACCGGGGTAAACGTGCCGTACGCCACCCTCCAGGGGCTTATCACCACCAACCAGTATGAGCGCGGACTTCTCGGCAACTTCCGGAACCTCCTTTCCACAGCAGGAACCATGACTGTCAATACCGCCGTGCTGAAAATGACCGGATACTTCGGCGGCGGCGACGCTTACACGCAGAAAGGCTGGACGCTCACCGTTGCAATCCTGATGGTCGCTTTCGCGGCATTAAACATGTTTACCTTCTTCACCTGCTCCGAGCGGGTAACAGCGCAGGAAAGCACTGCAAAGAAAGAAAGCGTCTCTTTCGTCAAAGGACTAAAAGCGCTGCTGAAAAACAAATACTGGATACTGATATCACTGAACCTTTTTTCCATGTTCTTCATGATGTCAAGCTTTTTCGGCTCCGTGCTTTACTTTACAAAATACAACATGGGCAATGAAAATCAGTATGCTATGGTGGCAAATCTCCTCTCCGGCGCACAGATTATCACTTTGTTCATCACGCCGTTCATCATGAAGAAAGTAAGCAAGCGCAACCTTAACATGGCTGGCATGGCAATCGCGGCAATCGGATTTGTCCTGTCCGGGCTAAGCACAAACTACAGCTTTATCTGCATAACCTCCGTAATCAAAGGAATCGGCTTTGGATGCGCCGGGGCTACCATGTTCGGATGCCTTCAAGATGCCATCACCTACGGAGAATGGAACGCCGGATTCAGCGTGGCAGGCATGGGAAACGCGGCCTCATCCTTCTGCTTTAAGATTGGCTCCGGTCTCGGAACAGCGGCTCTCGGCTGGGTGCTGGTAGCAGGGGCATTTGACGCGGCAAAGGAAGTGCAGGGCGCAGCCGCACTGACAGCTATCGCCACATCCTTCGCCTGGATTCCCGCCGTCACCTCCGCACTCTGCGTCGTGTGCATGATATTTTTTGACCTCGACAAACATTATGACAAAGTTGTGGCTGACCTTGCACAAGGAAGATACAAGGAGAGCGGCATATGATTAAAAATCCCATATTCAAAGGCTTTAACCCAGACCCGTGCATCTGCAGGAAAGGCGACGATTATTACGCGGCAGTATCATCCTTTGAATGGATGCCGGGAATCCCGGTGTACCATTCAAAAGACTTAAAAAACTGGGAGCTTTATACCCACATACTGACCGATGATGACGAAGTTGACCTTAAAAAACTCCCCTCCGCAAAAGGCATCTGGGCGCCGTGCCTGACCTACTGCGAGGATGAAGACTTATTTTACGCCGTATACGGCGTGATGAACTCCATGAATGCCAGATATTTTGACGTGGATAACTACCTGATTACGGCAAAGGACATTAAAGGGCCCTGGAGTGAACCGGTATACCTCCATTCCTCCGGGTTCGACGCATCCATCCTCCACGACGGCGGCGGCAGGAAATATATCGTCTCCCTGGAGTGGGAGACAAGAGAAGGCTACGAAAAGCCAGGCTCTATCTGCATGGTGGAATATTCCCCAAAAGATAAGGAGATTATCGGTTACCCAAGACGCATCTGGAGCGGCGGCACGGACCGGGGATGCATCGAGGCTCCCCATCTGACCAAACATGACGGTCGCTATTATATTATGTGCGCGGAAGGCGGCACAGGCTACAACCACTGTGTAACCATGGGAAGGTCCGAAAATGTATGGGGATCCTATGAGAAAGACCCTGCAAACCCCATCGTCACCTCCGCGCCGGGAGAGTCCTTTGAGCGCCACGACCCGGACCACCTGAAACCAAAATATTTTAACCCCAAATCCCCCTTGCAAAAATGCGGACACGGAAGTTATGTGGAAACACAGTTAGGGGAAGTGTACTTGCTGCACCTTTGCGCCAGGCCATTTGTGCCGGAACTCAGGTGTACCCTCGGAAGAGAGACAGCCCTACAGAAGATGGAGTGGACAAAAGACGGCTGGCTCCGTCTGTCCGGCGGCGGTAATCTGGCAAAAGAGTATGTCGAAGAAAGCAGACTGCCCGAATGTAAGCTGCCTGAAATTCCCGACTTTGACGACTTCGACGCCGGGGAGCTTGGCTCCTGGTATTACGCCCCAAGAATCATGCCCCATCGGTTTGCCGACGTGAAAGCAAGACCGGGATATGTAAGAATCCGCGGACAGGAATCCCGGACGTCATTAAACAAAGTGAGCATCCTGGCAAGAAAGCTTACAAGCGTATACGCCGCCGTCACAACAAAAATGGAATTCACGCCGGAAATCCATCAGCACAGCGCAGGGCTGATTCTGTACTACGACAATATGAATTATATCAACCTCAGAAAATACCGGAGCGAAACACTCGGACAGAGCGCCCTTTCCATCATCCACTTAGAAAACGGACAAAAGCACGAACTGTTAAACACAAGAATCCCCGTAGACGACGTGCCTGTCTACCTCCGCCTGAATATAGAAGGACGCCGCTCCTGGTTCGAATGGAGCTATGACGGAAAAGAGTATCAGCGGATTGGGGAGAACTTTGACACCACAAAATTCTCGGACGAATATTGTAAGTACGGAGAATTTACCGGAACCTTTGTAGGGCTTACCTGCGCGGACAGAGTGCGGCACAGGCATTATGCGGACTTTGATTTCTTTGAATACAGGGCAGATGAAAAGAAAAAGGTAAATTGAAAACGGTAACCGCATCACTGTACTCCCATCTTTTGGAATTTGTACCGGGAATACTGGAAAGCCAGTATTCCCGACTCCTCTTTTACCGCCGCGGCGGACTGTACTCTATCTCATCCCAATTACCATCCCGAGAATATACGGAACCAGCCAGATTACCCATACCACAACACTGAGCCTGTGAAAATTTTTAGCCGAATCTTCATCATTCCTTATTAAAACAACCGTCGCCCATACTGCATGTACAATCATTAAAAAAATAGCAAGCGTACCTGTCGCGCCATGCAGCGACAACTTCCCTGAGAACACAGATTGCTTTGCAATCCTCCCCATCAGTATTGTTCCCGTCGTATCCATGCAAAGCCCAAGCCAGAAAAAAATCAAATGGATTTTTTTCAACTTCCTGCTCCGATGCTCTGACCAAACGCCGATTGTATAAAAAACCAAAGCTAATGTTATCGTAATAATCGCAATTAATAATGTTCCTGTCATTTTAAACACTCCTTAATATTTTTATTGCCTGCATTTCTTCTCATTCCTCTGTTTCCAGCTCCAATCTTTGCAGAATATCTTTGATGACGCCTTCATCTTCAATTAGATTGATTCCAAAACACTTTTTCCCTGCATCCTTCAAAGACGCTCCTACATGATAGGCTCTCGCTTGGTCAAGAATCAAAAACCTGTCATGGAATACTTTTGTATATTTTACTTTCAATGCCGGATACTGTGCATTGAAATTCTTAACATCAGCTTTCGTTAGTTTCGTCTGTTTCTGTGTATAAATAGTCACTGCAATATCAGACTTTTTTTTGAAAGCAGGTTCAATGTCCCAACATCCACATATCCATCTATCAGAGTGATTTCTTTCTCTGCTTTTTGAATTAGACTTACTATCAGACTGAACGCATCGTAAATCTGTCCGTCAAAAAATACCTTTTGACTGGATTCCTCATGCTCGGATATGTACTCAAATATCTGCTCTAATTTTTCGTCTGTCTGTTTCTGATACTCTAGCTGCCGCAATTCAACTGTGCTGATACGTTCAAAGAGAAGATAATTGTTAGCAATAAAACGCCACATCTCTATAAACGATTTCATTATACGAATGCTTACTTGTATAGCTACATCACTTCGTAAAACAGCAGACAACATAGCGATTCCCTGTTCCGTAAAAACATAGGGTAAGTATTTACGATGTTTCCCTCGCCCCTCATTTTCGTTTAAGGTCGCAATTTGCGACCTTAAAAATTCTGTTTCTTCTGCGGTTAGTTGAAAACGGAATTCTTCTGGAAAACGTGCTATATTTCTTTTCACTGTTTCATTGAGCCTTTTAGTCTCTACTTGGTACAGCATCGCTAAATCACTGTCTAGCATAACCTGCTGGTTACGAATAACATAAATCATGCTTTTTATATCGAATTGAGTTGGTTCAATACTTACTTCTTGAATATTATCATTTGTCTTTTCCAGAGCTGTTTGTTCTGTATCAGCCATCTTTATCGCCCTTTCTATTCTGAAATGCCAGATTAGAACCTCAAAACTATGAGTAACTTAAAATTCCAAATCAACTAACATTGTCTTAAATATATGATCATAAAAATAACTCTCTCCTTTTCAATTAGCAAAATTTCGGATAAAATTCTTCGGACAATTAGCAGAAACACCATTCTGATTAGCAAACTTAGATAGATAGGAATGCCGAAAACTCTGGAGTCCCAGCGTTTTCGGCATTTCTTCAGACGTCGCTAAGAGGATTCGAACCTCCGGCCTACCGCTTAGGAGGCGGTCGCTCTATCCTGCTGAGCTATAGCGACATTCATGCTCATTTATTCTACCACTCAGCAGGAAAAAAATCAAGGAAAATTATTTTACTTTTACACTCTTTGCTTTAGACCACCCGGAATATACTTTAACTGACCTCCCGTTAAACTTAACTGTCTTGTAAGTCCTTATTCTCACATAATACTTTTTCTTTGACTTTAGCTTTGATATCTTCACAGATGTCTTTTTCTTGCTGACAGCCTTCGTCTTCGTACTGCTGCCAAAATCCTTTTTCAGACTGTACTGGACTTCATAGCCTGATATCTGGGACCTTTGCTTTTTCCATTTCACAGTCATCTTTTTCTTTCCTTTGGAAAGCTTTGAAAGTTTTGTTCCTTTCGGCCCGATGGAAAATGTTTTCTGGACAGAACCGCTGTAATTTCCTTTAAATACGATATTGACTGCATACTGCCCGATTTCCTTTCTCCCTCCCGGATAATAAACCATATAATTTGACGGCGCAACCGTCTTTCCTGCGCTGTCTTTTACTGTCACTGACGGAGTTATTACATTTCCGCTGTATGTGTAGCTTACACCTGACAGGGCAACTGTTTTCGGGTAAGAAATCACTGTACGGCTCTTCTCTTTCCTGCACACAGAACATGCCGTAACAATGCTCCCGTTTCTGGACACGGTTGCTTTATTAACTGTAGCAGCATATTTATGTCCGGTCAGAGGAATCTCCGTCTGCTCCTTTTCTATGCCGCAATTCTCACAGTGAACACTGGTAATGCCCATCTGCGTACATGTGGCTGCTTTCACAACGCTGTTCACCCAGCTATGTCTGTCTTCTATCAACCCTTCTGTTTCTTTAAATCCGCACGACTGACAGACACGTTCCCTGTAATCGCTCTGGCATGGGGATTCTATTGTTTTCCACTCCGTAAAATTATGTTCATGTCCTTCCAGGACTTCGTAATAGAAAGTATTTTCCTTTCCGCCGTATTTTACCGTCGCTGTCCTCTGCCCTGCGGAATTCGTATCAAAACCTGTTATCGTGTATGCTCCGGCCGCAACCTCTCTTGAATCTTTCGTATAATTGGCTGTCACCTTAATTCCGGTACTGTCTACCTTATCCCCTTTAAAATACGATAATTTGTTCGGAGGAACAATTGTAAGAGACAGCAATTCATTCGCGGTTTTCTTCGTCTTTGCTATTATTTTATTATCAAGTTTCTGTACATAGCTTATGAAAAGCTTGTTATTTGATGATGTAAGTGAAATACTTTGCCCCGCACTGCCGACATCCAACCCTTCCTGTATATAGCTGTCCTTTTCTGTATCATACTGATACACCTTTGTATTGCCTTCTCCTGATGTATCCGACACAAGAACATATAGGTTACCCTGCGTGACAGATATACTTGGTTCAAACACAGATATTCCGGAGCTTTTTCCTATCTTCCAACTTTGCCCGTCATAGGACGCCATCTTCAGATTTTCGCCGCCAAGCGGTATATATATTTTTCCGTCTAAAGATTCAATGTCATATGTATTTCCTGAAAATGACCCATCATCTACCCTGGTAAAGTTAGAATTTCCTTCATACCTGAATATCTTAATCCTATTTCCATCAGATGCATCTCTTACTGTTGCGTATATTTTACCATTCAGCTCGCACACCTTTGGCTGACCACATGCATATGATTTCTCAAAGAACTGTCCAATCTCTGAAAAATTATTATTCTCTATTCTTCCTAAAATAGCTTTACTGCTTTCCTCTGCATATGTAAGATATAACCCCTGCGTTGTCTCTTTAATATCAAAGTCGCCATCTACTTTTTCTTTCGTTAATATATCTGTCCACGTACCATTTCCATTATACTTCTTTATATATAGTTTTTGTTCATTCGTGGTATATGCAAGATATAATTCATTTTTATATGAGAATAATTTTTTGTCTGATAATCCTCTACTTACTTGTATATTACTTCCTAACGCCGTCCAGCCGTCATTTTTATAACTGTATAACTGAAAATTTCCACTGCTGGCTGATGCAGGATTATATGCAATTAAATATTGTGTTCCATTACATGTTGTTATTGCTGTACTTTTGCTGGTACCGTAATCACTGGAACTGCCATCTGTAAACCCTGTATCCTTCCACAAATCAAAATCCGCACCATCCGGAATAGATACGTCCAATGTCATCTGGCTGCCGTCACTGTTTCTCTTTACGTTATTGATAACAATTCCTGAATTACTTCCGTCTGAAAATGTCAACGCCCCGTCCGCCAGTTTTTTATCTAAATCTTCCTGTCCTATGGACGTCTTCCCATTAAGATCTGACAATGCAGCATTTATTACAGTCATACTCTCGTTATAGACTCCATCATTTGTTTCATATCCATTCTGCCCTTTTTGCGGACGGAATATATAGATTCCGGTATTTCCATAATAATTGCTGAGTCCTGTGACAGTCGTATTTACCCGATAAACAATCACGCCAGAATTCTGATCACTGAATAATGCAGAATCCAAAGAATCATTGTCAAGAGGGTTTTTATCATTTCTCCCTGATTTTCTGTACTCTACTACAAATATCTCATGTTCATTCAGAGGAGACTTCAAGATATATGCCTGATTTCCCGCTGCTTTATCCTGTGTGTCCAGTGTTAAGCTTGCGCTTTTTGTTATTGTCTCTATTTCCAGCCAATTCGTATATTTCATTCTTGTATATGCAAGAGGATAAGAAATTCTATAAGATGCAGATGCCATTATATCCCATATATACACCGGATGTCTGCATGGCTCTTTCGGGTCTTCCAAATTCCCTCTGTAAAGATCCGGATACCCCAGTGAATGGAGAAATTCATGAATGATAACTCCCGACTGTTGATCCTTGATTCTATCCGTACTGAGCATATTATATGTTCCAATGCTTTTACCGCTCCACTTTACGGTAGAAGTTGGAAAATCACTTTTATGTGATACAAGCGTAGGTATCACTGAAGTAGAACCTGACGGCGGAGCACCTTTCATTACTACGGTTAAATTATCGATGTATCCATCATTGTCATAATCAACTAATTTACTGCTAATACCTGGAACCTTAGCTAATACTTGCTCTATGATCAACGAATCTACATTTTTCTCCTGCGCCTCTTTTTCAGTCATAGAGAGCTGGCAGGATTTGATTGATGTTCCGTTATCCTGTGGAAATATATTATGTATTTCAAATTTTCCATAGGAAACCGTCTTCAGATAATTTTTCATGGATCTTCCATGTTCGCCATTATAATACTTTATAATTTTGTCGCGATTTTCTTTTTTTGCAAAATAAGCGGCATCTTCTGACGCTTTACTTCCTGAAAAATGTGCGAACAACACTACATTAGCAAAATCTCTCTTCTGGATATCAGACGCCTTTGCATCTGTCCTTATATCAAAAATTCCTGCTAATAAAGATATTAATATGCATGATACTATGAGTTTTTTCCTCATATATTATACCCCCACCACCACCCAATTTCAGTATGTTTATTTTTAGCGACTGCTGGTAATAAATAATTTAGTCAAAATTTATCTTCCCCTGTAACCATATATTTCCTTTAAATCTCCGCCCATTTGCTGGCTCACCGACTACTCTCGCTTTCGGTACACATAAAGAAAATCTCAGATCATTAACCTCCAGATCCATAATATATAATTCTTCTTTTGTTAATTTATTTTCTGTTACTGTATATTTTAAAATTGTTCCAAGAATAGAATACTTATCACACTCTATCCCAAAAGGCATAATACTCGTATCAACAATACTGAAAATATCCTCTGAAATAAGTCTTCTCGATACTTTTGAATATGTATCAATATCATCCAAAGTCAGACTTTCAATTGCAACAGGATCGCCGGATTTCGCAGCATTTACTAATTTCATCCGGTTATGGACATCTTCCTGCTGCCGCTTTTCCTGATATTTATTTTTCGATACCGGGAACAGTATCATGCCTTCGTTACTCAGAGCTGACAGAGTAACAGACATATACTGCACTCTGCCTTGACTGCTGAGCTGACACATTCTTAAATACTCTAATGTATTTTGAACATGAAAAATCAGATTGATCGCAATTTTTGAATCCTCACATATTCCTATATAAGCTTCTCTGTCACTTCTTCGTTCAACTGCCACATCTGCATAGGAAGTAATGCCCTTTCCGGTAAAATATGGAAAATAATACTGCTTTTGAAAATGTGAATTCATGTCCATATCACCAAACAAAGAGATTCCGATTCCTTCACTATATTCTTTTCGGAATTCGCAGAAATCCATCTCCCCATCCTGTAAAGTCAATTCATGTTGTGTAAATTTTTGTTCTACCTGAGTCAGGATTTCGTATAATTCTTTTTTTGATTCTATATCGCCAAATCCAATGGCTGTCAGGTATTGATTCATAATTATTTCCTCTTAATTTCTGTCATTCCACCCATATATGGACGCAGAACTTCCGGAATTCTTACACTTCCATCTGCTTGAAGATTATTCTCTAAAAATGCGATCAACATTCTCGGAGGCGCAACAACAGTATTGTTCAGTGTATGTGCAAAATATTTATTTCCGTCTGCTCCTTTTACGCGAATCCCAAGTCTTCTCGCCTGCGCGTCACTTAAGTTGGAACAACTTCCTACTTCAAAATATTTTTTCTGTCTTGGAGACCATGCCTCCACATCACAAGATTTTACCTTCAGATCTGCTAAATCTCCAGAACAACATTCCAACGTACGAACCGGGATATCAAGAGAACGGAACAAATCTACAGTATTCTTCCAAAGCTGATCATACCAATACGGACTTTCTTCCGGTTTGCATACGACGATCATTTCCTGTTTTTCAAACTGATGAATACGGTATACTCCTCTTTCTTCAATTCCATGTGCTCCTTTTTCTTTACGGAAACATGGAGAATAACTTGTAAGCGTCTGCGGGAGCTGATCTTCATTTAACATATTATCAATAAATTTTCCAATCATTGAATGTTCACTTGTTCCAATGAGATACAGATCTTCTCCCTCAATCTTGTACATCATCGCATCCATTTCCGCAAAACTCATTACTCCGGTCACTACATTACTGCGGATCATAAATGGCGGAATGCAATATGTGAAGCCCCTGTCTATCATAAAATCACGTGCATAGGTAATTACTGCTGAATGGAGTCTTGCTATATCTCCCATCAGATAATAAAATCCATTCCCCGCAACTCTGCCTGCACTTTCTAAATCAATTCCTTTAAAGCTCTCCATAATCTCTGTGTGATACGGAATCTCATAATCAGGAACTACAGGTTCGCCAAATCTTTCAATCTCCACATTCTCACTGTCATCTTTACCAATTGGAACAGAAGGATCTATGATATTCGGAATTATCATCATAATCTTTTTGATTCTTTCTTCAACTTCTCTCTCTTCGTTAGAAAGACTCTCTACACGGTCAGCGTTTGCCTGAACTTTTTTCTTAAGTTCTTCTGCTTCTTCTTTCTTCCCCTGCGCCATACATGCACCAATCTGTTTGGAAATCTTGTTTCTGTCTGCGCGCAGTGCTTCTACTTCCTGCTTAATATCTCTATTCTTCTTATCAAGTTCTAATACCTCATCCACCAATGGAAGTTTATCATCCTGGAATTTCTTTTTAATATTCTCTTTAACTTCCTCTGGATTATTTCTTACAAATCTGATGTCTAACATTTTCTTTTCCTCCTGTTTTTCCTTTACTTTGACTCTTTGTTATAAATATCTGAAAAGATTGCTTTGTCCAATGCTTCTGCCTCTTCCTCGGCAAGTTCTACATAACTTTCTGCATTTACAATCTCTTTTACATAGGTATAGCATCCTTCTCTGCTGTGCATAGCATTCATGATCCATCCATTGTTTTTACCATCCAGCATCGCAACAGCAAAGCTCAACTTTCCGCCCATCTCGTTAAATGCATCGTATTTTACAATTCCTACTTTTTGAAAGTTCTGATCCAATATTTTTCTCATATCACGGATATCCGTACGATTTTGTCTTGTAACCTTTATGATTGTTTCCGCTTCCTGAAATTTTTCCATCATACTCTCTTCTAGACTTTTCCCATCTTTTCCACGCATAAACGTTTGATAACTATTTTTCAGGCGGTTATATTTTACTGTCACATTTACATATAATATAAATAATATTATAAACAATGCAAGCATAAATATAAAAATAAATGCGGGATCTATTCCCAATGCATTTAATATTCTGCTTTCCATATATATTTATTCTCTCCTTCCAAGGCTCATAATCATGTCGAACATTCGTTCTAACTCGTCATCTGAATAATATTCTATCTCTATCTTTCCTTTTCCATTACCTTTTGCAGCAATATTAACCTTCGTTCCCATTACATCTTTCATTTTATTTGCAAGATCATTATATAAGAAATCATTTTCAATAACTTTTTTTATTTTAGGTTGTTTAGGATTCTTTATATCCTTAACAAGCTTTTCCACATCTCTTACACTTAATTTTTCGTCAAAAATTTTTACTGCAAGTTCATGTTGTACAGTTGCATCTTCAATAGCAAGAAGTGCTCTTGCATGTCCAGTAGATATCATATCATCTATTACCATCTGTTGTACCTTATCACACAACTTCAAAAGACGCATAGAATTGGTAACGGCTGTTCTGCTCTTAGATACACGCTCAGCAACTTCATCTTGCTTTAGATTAAATTCTTCTAGTAATCTTTTATAAGCTGCTGCTTCTTCTATGGGATTTAGATTTTCTCTCTGTATATTTTCTATTAATCCAATTTCAATTATTTCTTGTTCTGTATAATCTTTAATGATCACAGGAATCTCTTTAACTCCTGCCATCTTTGCGGCACGCCATCTACGCTCACCTGCTATTATTTCATAATAGTCTTTTTTCTTTCTTACAATTAATGGTTGAAGGACACCGAACTGCTTGATTGAATCTGATAATTCCATCAGAGCGTCCTCTTCGAAATTTTTTCTCGGTTGCTCTCTATTTGGTTCAACTTTATTAATATTTATCATCTGTTCTCCGGATTTTGATTCCATCTGAACATCGTTATTTTCCAATGATTTCAATACCATTTCTGTCTGATTCACTTTTACAGGCTTATTGTCAGGTATCAAACTATCCAAGCCTTTTCCAAGTCCTTTTTTTCTAACAGCCATCTTTTTCCCTCCTTTATATTTATTCCTGAGACATAACCTCTTCTGCCAATTTCATATAACTCTCTGCCCCTGCCGATTTTGCATCATAATGATTAATAGGCATCCCATAACTCGGAGCTTCTGCAAGTCTTATATTCCTTGGAATAATTGTTTTATAAATATTTTGATCCAAATTATCTTTAACATTTTCAACAACTTGAAGGGAAAGATTTGTTCTGGCATCATACATAGTAAATACGACACCTTCTATTTTGAGATTCTGATTTAGCCTGTCTCTTACCAGTTCCACAGTATGTATTAATTGACTTAATCCTTCAAGTGCATAGTATTCACATTGAATTGGAACTAATACAGAATCCGCAGTTGTCATTGCATTTACAGTAAGAATACTTAAAGATGGAGGGCAATCAATAATAATGAAATCATAATTATCTTTCACTTTATATAAAGCATTCTTTAAAATATATTCTTTATTTTCCTCATTCAATAATTCTATCTCGGCACCTGATAAATCAATACTTGTCGGTATTATATCCAAATTCTCATGAATATTTCTTTTTACTGCATTTTCAATACTTACCTCTCCAATTATTAAATCATAGATTGTATTATCAACTGAATTCTTATCCAAACCAAGACCACTTGTCATATTACCTTGGGGGTCCATATCTACTGAAAGAACTTTTCTACCTTTTTCAGCCAAACAAGCCGACAAATTAATTGCAGTTGTTGTTTTTCCTACGCCACCTTTCTGATTTGCGATGGCTATAATTTTTCCCATATAAATCACCTTTCTTTTTCATGTATTACTAGTATAACACTTTTCTTTCTATATATCCACAAAATGTTTCACGTGAAACATTATTTCTTTATTAATTTTTCAATGTTTCACGTGAAACATTGAAGGAACCTCTTTTATTTAAGAGGTTCCTTCGACGGCATTCCCGCTTTGCGAGGATATTTCTTTTCAGTTAATCTTTCTTTTTTTATTTTTATTATCGCCCTTTTTATATCAGTATCCGGTAAGATAAATCTTTCTATTTTTTCTATTTTACCTCCAAGGATTTTTATAGCATTTTTTGAATTTTCTATCTCTTCATCAACGTGATCCGATTTATAAGAAATAAAAATTCCTTTTTCTTTTGTGTATGGAAGACAATATTCCGATAAAGTCGCAAGATTTGCTACTGCTCTCGATACACATATATCATATTGCTCTCTATATTTTATTTGTCTCGCATAATCCTCTGCTCTTCCATGTATTGTTTCTATATTTTCCAGTTTAAGTTTTTTAATTACTTCATTCAAAAAAGTTATACGTTTGTTTAAAGAATCCAATAATGTGACCCGAAGATTTGGAAATACAATTTTTAATGGAATACCCGGAAATCCTGCTCCTGTACCTATATCTATCATAGATTTATTATCATCCAAATATTGTTTATCCAATACATGAATCAAAGAAATACTATCGACAAAATGCTTCTCAACAACTTGTTTATATTCAGTTATAGCTGTAAGATTCATTACCTTATTCCATTCTACAAGTAATTCATAATACATTAAAAACTGTTTCACCTGTAAATCATCTAATTGTATCCCGATTTTTTCTATCTCTGTTTTTAATACTTCATTTCTATCCATACACAAATCCTCTATAATTAAAATTATCGTCCAGATCTTATTATTTCTTCTAAATACACTAATAATACTGATATATCCGCAGGTGATACTCCGGATATTCTTGAAGCCTGTCCGATTGAAATCGGTTGATATTCCTTTAATTTCTGCCGTGCTTCAATTCTTAGACTTTTGATTTTATCATAATCAATATCTTTTGGAATCTTCTTATTTTCAAGTTTCTTAAATTGCTCTACCTGCCTTTTTTGCCGTTTAATATAACCGTCATATTTAATAGCAATATTTATCTGTCCAACTACTTCTTCTTCAAGTTCGGCAGGAAAAGTCGGCCTGCCGCGATCAACTTCTTTTAATAACTCATATGATAACTCCGGACGACGGATCAAATCTGCCATAGTGCTTCCAGACAAAAGAGGAGTGCTTCCACAATCCTTTAAAATCATTTGCACATTCTCTCCTGTTCCTACCGTTACATGTTTTAATCTTTCAATCTCATCGTTAATTAATTTTTCCTTTAATATAAGTCTGTCATATCTTTTCTGAGATATAAGTCCTATCTCATATCCCTTTTTACTGAGGCGTTGATCTGCATTGTCCTGGCGGAGTAATAGTCTATATTCTGCTCTTGACGTCATCATACGGTAAGGCTCATGACTTTCTTTTGTCACTAAGTCATCAATAAGTACACCTATATATGCTTCCGAGCGATCTAAAAGAAATGGCGAAAGATTCTTTATTTTTCTCGCTGCATTTATTCCTGCTATCAACCCTTGTGCAGCCGCTTCCTCATATCCGGAACTTCCATTAAACTGCCCCCCGCTGAATAATCCCTCGATATTCTTAAATTCAAGAGATGGATTTAATTGCCTTGCATCAATGCAGTCATATTCTATCGCATATGCATTTCTTACAATCCTGACATTTTCCAATCCTGGTACGGTCCGATACATCTCATACTGAACATCTTCCGGAAGAGAGCTGGACATTCCGCCGATGTACATCTCATTTGTCTCAAGGCCTTCTGGTTCAATAAATACCTGATGCCGCTCCTTATCTGCAAACTTAACCACCTTATCTTCAATAGAAGGACAATATCTCGGACCTGTTCCTTCTATCATTCCTGAAAAAAGAGGTGAACGATCGAGATTTCTTTTTATAATTTCATGGGTCTGTTTATTCGTATAGGTAAGCCAACAAGATACCTGATCAATCTGTACATCTTCAGGATTTGTCGCAAAAGAAAACGGAATAACCCTTTCATCCCCAAACTGTTCTTCCATCTTTGTAAAATCAACAGTATTCTTATCAATTCTTGCTGGAGTCCCCGTCTTAAAACGATACATCTTGATACCAAGCTCTTTCAAACTATCTGTAAGATAATTAGCTGCCTGCAAACCATTTGGTCCAGTATAAGTACTCACTTCACCATAAACACAGCGTGCCTTCAAATATGTGCCTGTACACAATATAACTGCCTGACAATGATAAATTGCCCCCGATAATATCTGAACACCAACAATCTTATTTTCTTCAACGATCAACTTTACTACTTCTGTTTGTTTGATTTCAATATTTTTTTCACTTTCAAGTACCTGTCTCATAGTACGGCTATAAAGTGCTTTGTCAGCTTGCGCACGCAAAGAATGAACTGCAGGGCCTTTGGATTTGTTCAGCATTTTAGACTGAATAAAGGTACGGTCTATTACCTTTCCCATCTCACCCCCCAGAGCATCTATTTCACGTACCAGATGGCCTTTTGAACTTCCTCCAATATTAGGATTACAAGGCATAAGTGCAATACTGTCTACACTCACTGTAAAAACGATTGTCTTAAGGCCAAGTCTTGCACATGCAAGAGCAGCTTCACAGCCTGCATGTCCTGCACCTATCACAACTACGTCATACTTATCATTACTTACCCATACAGAATTTACTGAATATTTCATTTACCAAATCTTCTCCTATCGTCTCACCTGTAATTGAACCTAAAGATTCATATGCATCCATCAAATCAATAGAATAAAAATCTTCCGGCATATTCATCTCAATACTTTCATTTACCTTACATAAAGCCTGATAAGCATTATCTAATGCAGCTTTATGTCTTACATTTGTAATATATATTTCATCATTAAACGAGAGATTTCCTGTAAAAAACATCTCTTTTAACATCTCTTCCAATTCATTAATCCCATATTGCTCTTTTGCAGATATTTCTATAATTCGATTTTTATCTGCATGATTTGTTTCATCTTTTGTTAATTTCCGGACTCTTTCTGCAAGTTTTAATTCATTTAATATATTTTCTTTCTTAACAACTGTCTGTAAATCTGATTTATTCAAAAGAATCACAGACTTTTTTCCAGATATCATATTAAAAATATCTCTGTCATTCTCATCCAACGGGCAGGAAGAGTCTATAACATATAAAATCAAATCTGCCTTTTCAACATGATCTCTTGCCCTGTCCACCCCTATCTTCTCTACAATATCATCTGTATTTCTAATCCCCGCCGTATCCATAATATTTAAAGAAATACCCTGTAAATTGATATGCTCTTCAAGAATATCTCTTGTCGTTCCTGCGATGTCCGTCACAATCGCCCGCTCCTCACCTAAAAGAGCATTAAGAAGGGAAGATTTTCCCGCATTAGGCTTGCCTACGATCACTGTATTAATACCTTCTTTTATGATTCTGCCGCTTTCACATGTAGATAAAAGATTTCTTAATTCTTCAATAAGTTTATCAATTACAGATTTTAATTCTTTGCTATATCCATCTAAGCTGATATGTTCCGGATCATCAAGAGCAGTCTCTATAAAAGCCGTATGATAAATTATTTTTTTTCGAATACTGTCTATTTTCTTCTTGATATTTCCTTTTAATTGGTTTACAGAACTTTGGCGGGCATATTCATTCTGCGAAGATATAAGATCACCCACAGCTTCTGCCTGGGACAGATCTATTTTTCCGTTTAAGTAAGCCCTCTTTGTAAACTCTCCCGGCTCTGCTGGTCTAGCACCATATTTGATCAAAGTTTCGAGAATCTTTTTCACAACATAAATACCGCCGTGACAATTGATCTCAACTGTATCTTCACCAGTATAGCTACACGGACCCCTCATGAGCATTACCAAAACTTCATCAATTGTTTTTCCGTCATCCTCTATATAACCATAATGAATCGTATGAGATTTTTGATTGCTCAGCCTCTTATTATTTTTTCCTGCATATACTTTATCTGCAATTTCAAATGAACTTTCTCCTGTCATTCTCACGATTCCGATTCCAGAACTGCTTACAGCCGTAGAAATTGCAGCTATCGTTTCTGAATATTTGCCATCCATACTCATCTTCTAAAATACCTTTCATTTCATACATCTGGTATCATAATATAAAAAAACAGAGGTTTTCTCAACCCCTGTTTTAATAAATTACCTGTTACGTACTAATGTAACTACTACTCTCCTGTATGGCTCTTCTCCTTCACTGTGGGTAGATACAGCCGGATCAGATTGAAGTACAGAATGTATAATTCTTCTTTCATAAGGATTCATAGGTTCAAGAGATACATTTCTTCTTGTCCTTTTTACTTTACTTGCAATATTCTTCGCAAGATTCTCAAGCGTCTGCTTTCTTCTTCTTCTGTAATCTTCTGTATCAAGCTTAACTCTTACGTATCCATCCTGCATCTTATTGGCAACACGGTTTGTCAGATACTGCAGTGAATCCAAAGTCTGTCCGCGTTTACCGATCAATAATCCCATATTAGGTCCGTCCATATTAATACTAAGAGCACCTTCACTGTCAATCTCTGTCTTGATCACTACATCTTTCATGTCAAAACATACAAGGACATCTTCCACAAATTTTCTGCAGGCAGCAATAGTATCTTCTTCAACCGGAACAAGCACAAGTTCTTTTCTTTCCGAAACTTTTACTTCTTCCTTTACTTCCTCTTTTCTATCTTTCTTTATCTCTTTACGATTCTCTCTTCGGTTATCTTTTTTATTATACTTTCTTGCATTTTCTTTTTTCGGATGCTTTTCATATTTTTCTCTTACCGGTTTTTCCTCTATAGGTTTAGATTCCTTTATCTCCGAAATCTTCTCTTCTTTTACTTCTTCTTTTACCGTCTCTTCCTTTTTCCTTCGTGCCTTAATTACAGCCTGTTTCATACCTATTCCAAAGAATCCGGCACTTCCTTTTTCAATTACTTCATAATCCAATTTGTCACTTGTTACTCCTAACTGAACCAATGCTTCAGTAATTGCATCATCAAGTGTTTTTGCAGATACTGTAATATAATCCATAATAATTGCCCCCTAATTATTCTTATTAAATCTATCAACCATATTTGCTTTATCTGCAAGGCTTCCCGGCTTAGCGTTCTTTGCTTTTTGTTTTGCCCGTTCTACCTTCGCTTCTCTTTCCTTCTCGGATGCTGAATCTGACTTGCGTTTTGCGGAATCCCTAATTGTTCTCGTATTCGTCTGAGCCATCTCATTGATCTTTTCAGCTCTCTCTCCACGTTTCTTTGCTTTTTCTTTCGCTTTTTCCTTATTCTTTTCAATCAAATCTTCCACAGACATATTAGAAAGATATCTGTTAATCACAATCTGCTGAACGGTACGGACAACTGCACTGACAATCCAGTAAAGACCGATACCCGTTGGAAGAGTAAATACCATGAATACAGATAACAGCGGCATTGTAGTATTCATCGTCTTCATCGTTCCTGCCATCGGATTATCTTTATCAAGCTCCTGACCCGATACTGCCTGATTCAAACGAATGTTAAGCATCTGTGTAGCACCTGACAAAACAGGAAGAAGTATAGCCGTGATAATGATAGCAGCGGCAGGTATAGAATAATTTCCACTGTTCCTGATCATATTGATCGGAGCTTCTTTTAAATTCGGAATTGTTAAAAATCTCTGTACATTATCTGAAGCAGTTTTAATTGCCGGTACATATGCTTCAATATTGTAAATAACCGGATATAAAGCAAACAAAAACGGCATCTGGATTAAAAGCGGAAGACATCCTCCCATCATGGATGTTCCGTACTTATCATAAACTTGCTGAATCTCTTCCTGCTGCTTCATCATAGAAGCCTGATCTTTTTTATTCTTATACTTTTTTTGTATTTTCTGAATCTCCGGATTCATAACTGAAGACATCTTAGATGTCCTCTGCTGATTAATGGTCATCGGAAGCATACATGTATATACAATAATCGTATAAATAATGATCGATAATCCTACTACTCCATTTTCCAGACCAAACGTGTCCGTCAACATCGTATAGATAAAGTCCATCACTTTACCCAATAGCCAACAAAGCTGTCCAACAATCGGCCAGTTCGCTGCTGTCAATAAACTAAAAACCATCTCTTTTCCTCCATCGTAATCTTTTCTTACGGAACAGGGTCATACCCTCCCTTTGAAAATGGATTGCATCTCAATACACGTCTTACTGCAAGATATCCGCCTTTTGCTGCTCCATATTTTTCAATTGCTTCTAATGCATATGTTGAACATGTGGGATAATATTTACATGATGAATATCCCTTCATAGAAGATAAATGTTTCCGATAAAAACCAATACATGCGAGCAAAAACTTTTTCACAATCCAATACCTCTTATAACATCATGAAGATTTCCCAGATGGATCAGTGCACTTTCAATCTCACGGTAATTTTTTCCTTTTGCACTGTTTCTTACTATAACAACAATATCAATTCCACACTTAAAACTATCTTCCTGTAACCGGTAAATCTCCCTTATCTGCCTTGTCAAACGATGCCTTACAATACTATTTCCTACTTTTTTACTTACGGATATTCCTAATCTGTTCTTTTTTAATCCATTATCCCTGACATACATAACCAAATATTTATTGGCTAATGACTTTCCTTCATTATACACCAACCCAAAATCAGAATATTTTTTTAATGACTCGGAATATTTCATAATTTGATTCTCCTAATTTTAATAGAAGAAAAGGCCACATATATGCGGCCTACGCGGATAATA
>CANOBT010000064.1 GCA_947564305.1 uncultured Lachnospiraceae bacterium
GTACAGGCAAAAATCTTAAAGTTCAAATATAAAGATAATGAAAAGTAGACACAAGCGTATAGTTTGAAGTTTTTATATTTATTGATTATTCTTATTTTTGATACACCTTTCCCTGTTCCCACCATAATTGCGGTAGGTATTGCAAAACCAAAAGCGCAAGTGCAGGATATTCTTTGTTTTATTTTGTATTCAATGCCACAGCGGTATACAAAAACTGAGCAGCAAAGTGGAAGTCCAAATGCTCGGACTTACGCTTCGCTGCTCAGCAGCTGTATTATATCACTTACTATACAGATATCAAGAAAAACTCCTTTTTGCCTTCCACTTATCAACTTCTCATGATATAATTTATTTGCTCTCAAGAGCCCAAACTCCTCTGTTCAAAGTATGGTTGGCAGACCAACATTTTTGTAATATTGGAGTTTTTTGCTGTAAATGGCAAATTGCGCACCGAATGCAGTAGAATGCGAGGTAAAAAAATGGATTTTTCCGAATACTTTCCCATCTGGAATCAACTGACTCCCCAACAGCAGGAAACAGTCGCCGCCAAGGTAACCCTCCGGGCGGTGACAAAAGGAACTATACTCCACAGCGGCATAGACTGCACTGGTTTGCTGCTGGTAAAATCCGGCCAGCTCCGGACGTTTATCCTCTCCAATGAAGGGCGGGAGGTCACCCTATACCGGTTGTTTGACCGGGACCTCTGCTTATTTTCCGCCCCCTGCGTCCTACGCTCCATCCAATTTGACGTAATGATCACGGCGGAGAAGGACACCGAATTATGGACCATCCCTGCAGATGTCTACAGAAAACTCATGGAGCAATCCGCCCCGGCAGCCAACTACACCAATGAAATCATGGCCTCCCGATTCTCTGATGTCATGTGGCTGGTGGATCAGGTCATGTGGCACAGTATGGACACACGCATAGCCGCGTTTTTACTGGAGGAGGCTTCCATTACGGGCACGGACCGCCTGCATATCACCCATGAGAGCATCGCGAATCACCTGGGCACACATCGGGAAGTGGTAACCCGAATGCTCCACTACTTCCAAAACGAGGGTGCGGTCAGGCTGACCCGGGGCACAGTGGAACTCACGAACCGGAAAAAGCTGGAAGAATTGACTGTGGAATAATCCCCCTACTGGTCCATCCCACAGGCAGACGCGGACTCAATCATACACTTGTCATTTGCCACCGTTTCATAGAACCGGTAGCCGCCGGCGAAGTTATATGCCTCATAGCCGTACCCGGCCAGAATCCGGCAGGCAATGTAGCTGCGCAGGCCGCTTTGGCAGATTACATAGACCGGTTTATTTCGCTCAACCTCACCCAGCCGTTCCCGCAGTTCGTCTACTGGGATGTTCTGGAATCCATTAATATGTCCGCTGTTGTACTCTCCTGTTGTTCGGACATCCAATAGAACGGCGTTTCCATTGCGGGGAAGCTGATCCATATTTTCCAAAAACCATTGCCGGAGAATGCCTTTTTCAATGTTGTCAATCAGGAAACCCGCCATATTGACCGGGTCCTTGGCGGAGGAATATGGAGGTGCATAGGCCAGATCCAGCTCCTTCAGTTCCGCTGCCTTCATCCCCGCATGGATAGCTGCGGCCAAAACGTCAATCCGCTTATCTACGCCCTCATAGCCAACGATTTGAGCGCCCAAAAGACGGCCGGTCTTCTTCTCAAATACCACTTTCATCGTCATCAGCTTTCCGCCGGGATAGTAACCGGCGTGGCTCATGGGGGAAAGAATGACCTTATCCACATCCAGCCCTGCCATTTTTACGGCGGTTTCATTGACGCCGGTTACGGCCGCAGTCAGATCAAACACTTTTATGACGCTGCTGCCCTGGGAACCAGAATAACGGCTGTTTCCGCCACAGATATTGTCGGCGGCAATCCTCCCCTGCCGATTCGCGGGACCTGCCAGAGAAATCAGGGCGTCTTGCCCAGTAACGAAATGCTTCACCTGAACTGCGTCCCCTACGGCGTATATATCAGGAACAGAGGTCTCCATCCTGTCGTTCACCACGATACTGCCCTTGACTCCCAGCGCTAATCCCGCTTCCTTTGCAAGGACAGTATCGGGAGTGACGCCAATTGCCAGAACCACCAGATCGGCATGGAGGGGCGACGCGTCTTTCAACAGAACATCCACCTTACCGCCGTTTTCCACAAAGCCCTCCACTGTACGGCCCAGAATCAGCTTGACACCGTTCCTGCGCACTTCACCGTGAATGAATGCGGCCATGTCCGGGTCAAAGGGGTTCATCAACTGCTTGGGCCGTTGGATGATACTGACTTCCATGCCAAGCTCCCGCAGATTTTCCGCCAGTTCCAGACCGATGAACCCACCTCCCGCCAGCACCGCAGATTTTGGATGGTATTTTTCAATGTATTCCTTGATTCGGAAGGTATCTTCCACCGTCCGCAAGGTAAACATCTGTTTTAGCCCCGTCCCCGGGAGCTTGGGCTGGGTAGGCTTAGCTCCGGGAGATAGAAGGAGTTTATCATAGCTTTCCTCAAATGTTTCCCCTGTTTCCAGATTTTTGACGGAAACCTTTTTTTGATCCGGGCAGATGGCTGTAACTTCATGATGCACCTTCATGCAAATCCGGAATCGGGAAAAGAAGCTCTCAGGTGTCTGGAGGGTCAATGCCTCAGGATCGGAAATCACATCTCCGATGTAGTAGGGAAGGCCGCAGTTGGCATAGGAGATATACCCGGACCGCTCAAAAACTACAATCTCCGCCTGTTCGTCCAGTCTACGGATACGTGCCGCCGCCGTAGCGCCTCCTGCCACGCCGCCTACAATAACAACTTTCATACTCGTTCCACCTTTCTGGTATAGGTATTCTGTTTTACTTTGTGAATCGTTATAGCTGACATGTTTTTTCCTCTTTATTTTGCATAGTTTACTCAAAAAAGAATCTGGCTTCCGTGATAAAATCACCCTTTGCCGTTTCTGGCTCTGCAAATAAGCTGAGTCATAGTTCCCATAGGACAATAGACGCACCAACTACGCGGCTTAAACAGAATCATCGTAATCAGTCCCAGCACTGTGGAGGTCAGCATTACACTGTAAAACCCGAAAGAGAACTGTGCGACGCCGGGATGCAAAAACGTTCCATGATAGGCCCAGTGCCACGGCAGTTTAAATGTCCAGAGCAGTGTTACCGCCTGTCTAAGTTCCTGCACACCGGCAAACACCAGATAAGTATTCCACAGCATTTGGAAGAACATGGCGAAAAAGAAAATCAGGAAACCATAACGAAACCATTTGCTTTTCATCCACTTGGGAATATCCCTCTTTCGAGACAGGCCGAAGCGTCCTCCCAGCAACCCAAATAACTGTCCCCTGCCGCAATAACGGTTGCAATAGCCCTTTGTTCCCTGGAATACAGAAATGATCAAGGGAATGAAAAAACAAAGCAAACCCAACCATGCGAGCAGGATATTAAAGAACCCCAACACCAAGTAGGTCAAAGAAACCACCCACAGATAATCATACCAACGTTTTTTCATGCCTGCACCTCCTCAATTTCAATGACAGATGCGGGGCACTCCTTGGCACATCTGCCACAGCCCACACACCGTTCTGGAGCAACCTCCGCTCGGATTCCATGCCAAATCTTGATGGCGGACAGCGGACACACTTTTGTGCAGCAGCCGCAGGCAACGCAAGTGTTCTCATCGACAACAGCCCGTCGCTTTTTTCTTGTTTCCATAGAATAACCTCCCGATTTTTTGTAACCACTTGCAAAGCAAGTGATTGCCTGCTTGCCCGCCATCTGCGAAGCAGATTTTTCATGCGGGCAATTCCCGTATCTTTTTTCATACGATACTTTACACTACCTTTTGATGAGAGGATTATACCAAAAAACGCACACAGCGCACTGTGATAAAATCACACTGAGGCGTCGAACCAAGGCATAGAGCGGGAGAATGTATTTATTATACTGGAGGATTTTAAGATGGACAAGTACATTTCCTATGAAAACAACAGGCTTTTGTTTAAACTGATTACTGTTCACTGGGCCGTGCTGCACGGCATCCGAACCGAAAAAGCTGTAGTTTCAGACATCCAGCCTATTGACTTTTTATGCTGTTTTAATTATAATGAATCATATGATGCAAAACATCTGATTTAAAAAGAGAAAGGAACAAGATATGCCACCGAAAGCAAAATTCACAAAAAAGGAAATTGTTGAAGCCGCATTAAAGATTGTCAAAACAGAGGGATTTGAAGCCTTAACTTCCAGAGCATTGGGAACCCGTCTTGGAAGTTCTGCAAGACCAATTTTTACGGTATTTCAAAATATGGACGAGGTCCAGCAAGCCGTGATTGAATCCGCAAAAGCGCTGTATAAAGAATATGTCAATGAAGGTTTAACCCAAGAACACCCCTTTAAGGGAGTCGGAACGCAATATATTCTCTTTTCCATTCATGAGCCAAAACTTTTTCAGCTTCTCTTTATGACAGAACAGCCAAGCATACCCAATTTGTCGGGTGTACTTCCCTTGATAGAGGAAAGCTATGAGAAAATTCTTCTGTCCATTCAAAACGATTACGGAATCAGCGTACCTTGCGCTGAAAGGCTATATCATCACCTTTGGATCTATACACACGGCATTGCAACGCTTTGCGCCACCAAAATGTGCCGTTTTACAGGCGATGAAATCAGCTCAATGATTACAGAAGTATGTACGAGTATTTTAAAAAATATAAGGGAGAGCCAAAACTGTGATTGAAGTGAAAAATGTTATAAAATCATACGGAAATGACGAGAGCCGATTTCAGGTATTACAAGGTATTAGCCTTACAATTCAGGACGGGGATTTCGTTGTAATCCTCGGCGCGTCAGGTTCTGGAAAATCTACTTTTTTGAATGTCATTTCGGGACTTGAGCGCCCAGACAGCGGCAAAATTTTTTACGGTGCAGCGGATATAACAGCACTTTCTGACAATGAATTAACTGCATTTCGCAAGGAAAATGTCGGATTTATTTTTCAGCAGTATTATTTGCTCCCTGACATGAGTGTGGATAAAAATGTGAAAATGGGCGCTGATTTAGCGGGCAACAAAGATTATGAGACCGTTATCCAGGCGGTCGGGCTTGGAGAGAAACTACATAAATATCCCAGTGAGCTTTCAGGCGGCGAACAGCAAAGAGTTTCCGTTGCAAGAGCACTGGCGAAAAAACCAAAGGTATTGTTTCTTGACGAACCTACAGGCGCATTGGATGAGCAGACGGGCCGACAGGTACTGGACTATATCTGCAAGTTAAAAAAGCAGTATGGTTTTACGATTGTAATGGTAACACACAATTTGAATATTGCAGAAATGGCTAAAACCGTCGTCAAAATGAACAGTGGGAAACTATCGGATATTTATCAAAACGAAGTTCCAAAGTCTGCTTATGAGATTGGGTGGTGATGACATGCTTATCGGAATAAAAAACGCTTCAAAGCACATTGGCATTTCTATCATTGCCTGTTGTGCCGTGATTGTATGTACGATGTTCCTGAATTTTTATTTTGACATTCAGTCTGTTGAGGATGAAATAGCATCAGAATTGTCTATGATTTTCTATAACGCTCAAGTATCAACGGTAAAAGTTGTTTGCCTTGTAAGCGGTGGTTGTCTGCTCATAACTTCCGTTGTTATGCTGATGTTCTACATCAAGCATTATATTGATACCCATAAAAAAGAGCTTGGGATTTTAAAGGCTTTGGGGTATTCCAATCTAAAAGTGGCAAAAAACTTCTGGGTATTTGGAATGAGTGCGTTTATTGGAACTGCGATTGGTTTCGGCGGGGCGTTTCTGATGATGCCAAAGTTTTATGCCCTGCAAAATAAAGATAACATGCTTCCGGAAATCGCGATACACTTTCACCCGGCCATCTTTCTTTATTTTGTAATATTACCGACAGTGTTTTTTTCTCTGCTTGCGATTGGTTATGCCTGGTACAAATTAAAGAAGCCAGTATTATCGCTTCTGAAAAATGATTTTCACACCCTAACCAAAGCAAAGAAGCATACAGCGGATAAGCTCAGTGAGTGTTCCTTCGTGGATGACTTGAAAAGAAACACCTTAAAAAGTAAGAAAATACTTGTATTTTTCATCATCTTTGCTTCCTTCTGCTTTTCCGCTATGACGCAGATGTCCTTTAGTATGAAAGACCTGTCAAGCGAACTGATGGGGGCAATGATGCTGATTATCGGTCTTGTTTTAGCATTTACAACTCTGTTCCTCGCTATCACAACAGTGATTAATGGGAACACAAAAACAATTGCGATGATGAGGGTTTTTGGCTATTCACAAAAAGAATGCTGCAGGGCAATCCTCGGCGGATACAGGCCGATGTCCTATATCGGTTTTGCCATTGGAACCGGATATCAGTACGCCTTACTTCGGATTATGGTGGATATTGTATTTAAAGATTTTGAGGGCATCCCTGTTTATAAATTTGATTTTCCTGTTATGCTTATTTCGCTTATTGTTTTTATAATGATTTATGAAATTTTGATGCTTGTATATTCCAGAAAAATAAAAAGGATTTCAATGAAAGAAATCATGATGGAATAATGCCCCCTTACTGCCAAAATGTAAACAGGAAATGCTGAGAAAAGCGGAAAGCCTGAAAGCAACATTTTCCTGAACAGAAAGGAAGTCCACCGCTGCTTGAAAATCTTCGGTATTGATATCAAGGGATGCCGTATTGATTATTCTAATGCTTGAGAGCCATTGTTTTAATACTTCGGAGCCACCTGTACCTATCGTACCACTATCTACTTTTTAAATTAGCTACACTATAGCCCAGGACATTGAATGTAAAATTCGCTCCAAATAACTCCATACGAATCCCAGGCCACATCCATTCCACATTTGCGTATGCGGAGAACGCGGCGGGCAGAAACTGGATCAGGATATACTGCCACACTGTTACAAGATTGCTGAATAGAAAGAATAGTCCTCCCTCCCGAATCCACTGCGCCGCCTTCGGATGCTTTTTTGCAAAGTCTTGAAAAAATCCCATCTTTGACTTCCTCCTCGTATCATCTTTCTCTCATTTAATTAGTTCATTTGTTTTGCTCTTTTACATACTTTCTGCTGGCGGAAAAAGCCGCCGATCACCGTTCCAAACCCTTTAAAGAAATGACCGTTTACAATCGTTACGATTCCATCTACCATTTCCTGGCTACAGATTCCCCCTGCCATCTTTCCGATTGCCCGAAATGGCATATTATAATTAAACATCAAATTTAGGTTCGGTTTTCCCTGGGCCATACTCTTGTTCAGAATATTTGTCATAATCTTGTATATGAATCTTGCAAGACCGCTTTTTGCATAATACATCTGGGCAACCTCGGCTCCATCTCTGCTGCCGGTGTTCGTAATATCGAAAACCGCCTTATCCTTATCCACTTTTAGATTACTATAAGAAAATGTAGTATAGCTCAGCCCATAGCCAAAGGGGAACAGTACTGGTACTCCCGCTGTTTCAAAATAACGGTATCCCACATAAAGCCCTTCCCTGTACTCTACGGTTCTTTCTTTCGAGGGGAAATATGGAGCTGAGGGAACATCTTCGTACTTCAAGGGATAGGTCTCGCTGAGCTTTCCAGATGGATTAATCTCACCCATGATTGCCCGAAGCATAGCCTTTGCGCCTGCCTGCCCGCAGAGATATCCATGAATCAAGGCCTTACAATTTTTCAGCCAGGGCATTTCAACCGCAGAGCCTGCGGACATTACTACTACAACATTAGGATTCACTTCTGAAATCATTTCCAAAAGCTGTATCTGGCTGGCCGGCATCTTCATATTCGGACGATCCAATCCTTCTGATTCAGAAATCTTTTCCTGAAAGCAGATAACATTTCTCATTCAAAGACATTTTAGAAATTAATTCCTGATGTTTCATCTTGATTTCCTCCTATAGTATTAGTTTCGGCCTCCCGCTTTAGCAGAAGGCCTTATAATTATGTTTCGCGATTACTTTTCAACTACTACATTGATTGTATCTTTCCTTTTTTTATTCCAACGGATCAGCACAATTGCCATCACTCCGAGAGCAACTACCGCAATGCCTGCGTCAATACCAATAAACATCTTCGTCATATTATCCATTTTTCCTTCATTTGGATCAGGTATCGTATAATTTCCACTGTTCACAACTGTATAGAAAATATTTTTACAAGCCTGGCGCATAGCGGATACTAATGTGGCAGATTCTGTATTTGTAATTTCATTGGATTCATGCTGCATAAATCCAAGCATTGCGTCATTTCCATTACGTACGAAATCGTCTGTATTCTGATATCCGTAGGAACCATTCCAATCTGAGAGGACCATTCCCCTAAATCCCCATTCATCACGGAGAACAGTATTCAAAAGGTGTGGGTTTGCCCCTGCCGCAATGTCACCAATAAAGTTAAAGGAAGACATTACTGCCAATGATTGTCCATCAAAATTCTTTACGCTGTACTCAAAAGGCTTCAGGTAAATCTCACGTATTGCCTGTTCATCCGCATAGGTCATAAGCATGGAGCATCTGTTTGTTTCCTGGTCATTCAATACAAAATGTTTGATAAATGCATAAACACCTTCTGTCTGCAGACCGTTTACGATATTCATTGCCATATATCCGCCGAGTACTCCATCCTCTGAATAATACTCGAAGTTACGTCCACAGAATGCATTACGATGTGTGTTCATTGCCGGCGAATAAGTTCCAAAAATACGGCAGTCCGCATACTCAGCACCTTCTGCCTGCCCTATCCGGTAAGCCAGATCTTTATTCCATGTCTGCGCGATCAGCAGTTCTGTCGGATATGCGGTTCCATAAACGCCGATATACCAGTCATTCAGGCCAGAAGTACCATCAGAATCCATCGTCATCGCTTTTCCTACAGAATCCATTGCCGCTGTCTGGAAACCGCCAAGGTTTACAGCCGTAATCATTTCTTCTACCGTAAGCTGATCAAGCAGTTCTTCCCAGGACGGATCATCATAGGCAACGCCTACATATTCTGACAAGGTCCGTCCGTTCTTTGCACCTGTTGTCGGCATTACGTCATCCGGGTTATCATATTGCGTAGAATCATAATACGCTACGGATTTTGCGGTAATCTCTTCCAGTGTTTCATCATCCATTACATACATTTCGTCTGACGGAGCAGCAGTTGCTTCTTCATAATTTGCAAATCCATCTTCACGCGAAAGATAAGTTACATTTCCTGCGGAATAATCCTGGAACTGATTTACTGCCGCAATCAGATCAGAATCTCGTTTCTCTGACTCATAATTGATATCTTCATCTACAGTAAATGTTTCTTCTGCAATTACCGTATGCGCATCGGTACGGATGGATACACCATACTCCCCTGCCTCTAAAACATATCCGCCATTTTCAGTCTTGATTGCCCGTGAATCATAAGATGCCATTTCTTCTTTTGCAATCTCAAAAGAGACTGTCTCAGACGCGCCTGGCTCCAAAGTTTCTGTCTTTCCAAACTCAATCAGGTTTACAGAAGCCTTTTCAATCCCACCATTGTTGTATGGCGGAGTATAGTAAATTTCTACAACTTCTTTTCCTGCCACATCACCGGTGTTAGTCACATTCACGTCAAAGGTTACCGTGTCGCCGTTATCTTTAAACTTCTGCATTTCCTGTGTAAAAGTTGTATAACTCAGGCCATGTCCAAATGGGAATTGTACATGCTCGTCATAATCTATCAGCCCTTCTTCTGCTGCCGTCTCATAGAACCTGTAACCAACGTAGATGCCTTCTACATAGTTTACAAACGCGGTCACTCCCTGGTAAGCAGGGTCTTTCTCGGTAAGTGCCGCCTGCAGGTCTGCGGTGTTGTTGTATGTAAAGTTTCCAAAATTATTATAATATGGGGTCTGAGTCAGATCATACACATAGGTATCCACGGTTCTTCCCGATGGGTTTACCGTACCATTCAGAATATCCCCAAGTGCTGCCATGCCGCTTTCCCCGGTTCCCGGAGCAAGGATGACAGAACTGATCTGTTCATACTCTTCTACCCAACCAAGTTCCATCGTATTATTTGCGTTAATAACTACCACTACATCATCAAATTCAGAGCAAACCTTCTCGATCATAGCTTCCTCAGTGTTGGATAATTCCAGATAGCTTTCGCCTGGGTCAAAATCATCATAATCCTCACTGTTATTTGTGTAGTTGCATGCAAAATAATTATACCGCTCATTTCCGTTTGCTACTTCATCACGCACATCATAAGTGCCATGGATTACCGCATTCATATCCATCGGGACATCCTGCCCTTCCCCGCCGGATCTGGATATTACGATCATTGCCTGGTCAGAAAATTCTTTTGCTCCTTCCATCAGTTCGTCCGTATAGTTTTCTACCGGTGGTTCCGGAAGCGACCAGTCCGTATATGATACGCTGACAACATTCCCACCCAGATTTCGGGTCGGGCTATATTCAGTATACATGTCTATAATATCCTGATTTACTTTAAATCCGGCGTCTTTCAAAGATGTAAGAATATCTAAGGCAGAAGAACTATCAGAAGATCCGGAACCTGTACCTCCATAAATTGGGTTTGTAGATGCCCATCCGAATACATTTAAGTTGGAATCCGCATTTAATGGCAATACATTGTTTTCATTTTTTGCTAATACCATTCCTTCAGCTCCAATTTCCTCAATGATCTCCCGTGAATGCGCTTTTGATTCCTCCGATACAGCAGCCTTTGTGTTCAAAATTGGCGCAAGATTGTTATACATTGGGCCAAAACAGATTACATTGGCAATAACTGTTACAATTAAAATCCATGAAACTCCGGCTCCCCAGCGTACAACATGCCGGGTTCCTTTCTTCACGAACCAGTGCGCCGCAATCATTACAGCAACCGCAAGCGCTAACAGACCAATAATTGCGTAGATATAGCCGCCAAGCATCTCTACATAAGTCTGTACGTCTGTCGGGCTGACACCCATACCTTCGAAGATTGGTGTCAGTACATCAACAAGCATCTTTAACATTTTTCATTCCTCCTCGATATTTTTTTGAGTTCGCTTAACTCTAGGGATATTATAGTTGAAAAATTATCCATATTTTTTTCTTACGATAATCGGTCGTTTTTTTACGATAATCGGTCATTTTGCGATACAAAGAACCTTTATCCACCCCTTCTGATCGTTAGAATAAAAAAGAAGCACCCCTCCGAGCACTTCCATATATGCAGAATTTAATTTTTTGGAAAAAGAATATCAAGAAAAAATCTACCATTTTTTACACTCATAAATAATTCTCCATGATATTTTTCTGTTATATAACGTATGCTTCTCACTCCAAATCCATGGTTCTGCTTGTCTTTTTTATCAGTAACCGGAAGCCCATTCTGAAACTGTGGCTCTTGACTGCACCTATTTTCTAAATGTATGAGAATCATTTCCCTGCGGCTCTTTATATTCAGACTGATAATCCGTTCTTCTTCCTTCTCCTGCAATACCCGCTCCAACGCATTATCCAATGCATTTCCCATAAGAGCATAAATATCTGCCGGAACCATAAATAATGTAACCTCACCCTCTACCATACAACTGAACTTCACCTGATATTCATTAAATAGCAACGTTTTTTCCCGTAGGATATAATCCAACGCTTTATTTCCTGTATGATAAATTGCGTCATAGATGGATACCGCCTCATTTACTTCCTGCAAATATTCAGAACGTACTATAGGATCATCAATCTTTGCCAACGCTCCAATCTGATGCTTCAAATCATGACATTTTATATTTATAATATCAATCGCCTCTTTTGCGCTTTTTTGCTGCGCATCCGACATCTTTAATAATTGCTCCATAATCTCCTTCTCATGCTTCATACTATTCTCCCGCAGGACATAATACTCCATCAGCAAAACAAAGGCACTGCACAGAAAACCATAAGCCGGACAGATGATCTCTCCCACTCTTGTCATTGCGTATTCCTCTGGATACGACCAATATACACTTAGACCAATCGCTGTTAAAAGCAACAAAAAAGACAGTAGAACAATACGCGGATCACAATTAAAAAATTGATTTATATCTCTATTTTTCCTGACGATTAAATAATACACCAGTATCGCTACTACAACATAGAGCAGATATCTTGTTGCAATAAGATGCAGCAGACTGCCATAAAGCAAATATTTTACATGAAGCAGATACAGCAAAATCTTAGACAAAGCAAAACTCATATGTTCCGTGGCATAACCTCCTGTCACAATAAAGCACAATTCCATTAAATGTATATCATAGCAAAAAATGAACAAACAGGCCGTCAATACTGTATACCCCAAATATAACAAAACATATGTGAACAGATTCTCTGCATTTAGGATTTCCATCATAGTCCACCATATTTTGGCAAGAATCAAATAAAGTATAAGGCCGGATAACAACCGACCAAAAAAATGATCTCTTTTCGGCCTCCCAATCAAAAATACAGCTTCTGAAATCATCAATTGGAAAGAAAATTGTATATAATTACTTCTCATAAATGTATACAGCATATTAAAATTGTCCTCCCATAAACCCCACATATTCTCTGGAAAACTGCTTTTTCAGACGTCTGGAAAGAGGCAGTTCTATTTTTAATTCCAATATAACCGTGTCTTTCCTAATACTACTTACATATTCCAGATTCACCAGACATCCCGATATACATTCCGCAAAAGGCAGTTCACCAAGTTTTTCTCTGATTGTCTTCATACTCCCACGGCATCTGAATTCTCCCTCCTTTGTATGAAAAATCAAAAAATCCCGTTCTTTTTCAATATATAAGATATCCTTTGCCGCGAAACGCTTGATTCCTTCTTTATCATTTACCAAAATATAGTGTGCGCTGCGTCTTCTGCAAAAATGGATTGCCTTTTCTAATTTTACGGAGAAATCATAATATCCTACCGGCTTTACCATAAAATCAATCGCATTTACTTCATAGCCGCGGATTGCATACTGTGCCATACTGGTAATAAAGACAATCCCTGCGGCTTCATCTTTAGACCGGATTTCTCGTGCCACCTCAAGCCCATTACTTCCCGGCATTTCTATGTCAAGAAAAATAACATCATATCCCCCTTTATATTCTTCCAGGAAGTCAAAGCTCGCATAAAAAACAGAAATATCAATGTCCATACTTTTCTCATCCGCAAATTTACTGATATACCCGGATAGCAGGTCCGCATCCCCTTTTAAATCATCAACTACGGCTATTTTCATCATAGCACCTCACAATTTATATTATGTGTAAATCTGTACTTCCGATATTTTCTCTAGTTTACTGAGATTCTGATTGTTTGGAATGTTCCGTTTAGTATTATAGTACCGTTAGTATAATATATCAAATATGTTTATCATATAGTTATCCATAGTTAAAAGTTATTCAGCAAGATTCTGTAACCGTAACCTATAATATTAATAAACATTCAAAAATTAAGTCTTACTACGTTTGCATACCTAATATCAGTCCGCTGAATACCCTCAAACGCCCCTGTCCCTCCAATATTGGAAGGGCAAGGGCGTCGTGTCATATATCAGTATCAGGTAACTGGTTCAACAATTGTAATTCCAACATAGGATGGCTCCAATCCGGCAGGTTTAGACTTCTGACCAATATCCGTCAAAGGAAAAATCTGCCGCCCTATACATCGTTAGTATCAATGGCTATACAACAATATACGGCTTCAGTTCCTGAATAAACATAGGAACATTTTCCCCTGTTTTGATGTTTAAACTAAGTGCTTTTTTCAAATCAAGTGAAAGGATTCCCATGATAGACTTTCCATCTACTGTGCATCTTCCTTCTGTTACTTCAATCTTCCCGGCATATCTATTGGTAATACTCACAAATTCTTTAACTTTAACTATTGTATCTAATTTTATGATTACAGATTTCAAAATAAATCACCCTCTATCATCATAGAAACACTATCTTCTATCTTATCTATACTTCGCAGACAAACGGAATTGCAGGAATTTCTTCACTGCTATATAAATTTACTTCATAATAACCAGTCATGGCAAATCGTACTTCTATTTTCTCCTGTGCCTTCCCTGCAAGCCCCTTTAACCGCAATACCAGCCCTTCTGTCAGGCAGATAATATCCTGCAAATCTATATCCTGCAGTTCCTCCCCCTGTCTGTATCTGACAGCCAATGCGAAAATGCCGTCTCCATTCAGCTTCAGAGATTCTGTGTCACAGGCAAACCGGATACATACATCCTCTCCATCCCGATAGCCTTCCACTGCCATCGGAGCCTGTGCAGATACCTGTTTTCCATAGATATTTTTTTCTGCACACAGAGCAAGCCGGGTTCCGATTGTTCTCTTATTCTTCGGATGAATGTCATAACGCATACCCGCATCAGATGCGGACACCAGATAAACTTCTTTTTTTTCTTCGCTGACTTCCTGCTGAATCTTCCGTATTGCCGGGAACTGATCTCCCACGCACCAGAGCCACTGTTCAAAAGGCGCCAGCTGCACACATATAAACGGCAGTTCTTCCTTCCAGAGCTCTCTCCAGCAGTCGATCATCTCCGACCAAAGTTTCTTATAGCATTCTGGATGCTGGCTGTCTGTCTCGCCATGATACCAGATGACCCCACGCACTGTATACGGAACAATAGTTAACAGCATATTCTCATACAAACTTCCGGGTTTTGTATGGAAACTAGCAACCGTTTTCTGCTCTGGGGCTGCTGCTGCCTCTTCGAGAAATTTTTTCTGCTCTTCATTGGAGATTCCATAAAGCAAGCGGTTTCCCAGTTCATCCCCGAAAGGATTACCACGGTCTGGCTCCGATGAATGCCGATATTCCTCTAAAGCGTCTTCCAAGCTCTGTCCGCATAGACCTTTTTCAAAATCCTGCTGCCATACGAGACCGTCTGCTGTGGCATACTTCTCTGGAAGCCATGAAACAACCGGCGATTCGCCGCGGTTACACCCTACAATACCGACAGGTACCTGAAGTTCTTCCTGTAGCTTCTTTGCAAAATAATAACCGACAGCAGAATAATATTCCAGATTTTCAGGGTCACAGCTACGCCAATATCCCATCCGTGAAAAATCAAAATCTTTCTCTTGTCCTGGATAGCATAACTCCGGTACATCGAAAAAATGGATATTCGGATTTGTACAGACTCCTGCCTCGTTCTCAAAATCTGCCTCGTATTTCATGTAAAATTCCATGTTGGATTGTCCGCCGCCAATCCACACTTCCCCTATCGAAACGTCAGAAACTGCGATTTCTTCCTCATCTGTCCGCACAATCAATGTCAGGCCCGTTTCTGCTTCCATTGATGGCAATATAGCTGTCCATGCTCCTCCGTTGGTTTTTGCTGACACACGGTTTCCATTCAGTTCAACCTCTATCTGCATATCTGATGCTGTCCCTTCGCAGGTTCCCCAGATATGAATTGGTTTCTGCCTTTGCAGCACCATATGATCAGAAAATAATGGATTTAGATAAATTTTGTTCATATGTTCTCTCCTTCTATTTCTCATAAAACCGCATATCTCCCCAGGCTTCCATCAGAGCAGTATGGTCTACCCGCTCTGTACGGGTTTCCCTGTCAAAGATACGAATCTCACAGTCATATCCCGTATAACGTGGCCATGCGGCATTTGGTTCCCCTGTTTTCGTAAACCGAACCCAATCACCATGCATCTCGCGAATGATTGCTTCCACCTGTTCCTCCGACTCACCTTCAAAGATAAACTTACTGAAATGAAAATCCCTGTTTGCGAACATCGCAGGCAGGTCAAAGGCGTGGGATGCCTTAAGACCGGATTCCTCCCCAGACTTTGTCACCAGCTCATAACGGTACATCCACACATCATCCGTATAGTGTTTCTGACCCTCAGCCACTTTAACAGCAGGCATCTGGAAGACATAATCTGTGGCGAAATTAATGAAAGGCACACCAACTTTCGAAACAGACGAATCAGATGCTGCCGCGCCGAATTTATCAGCCTGCTCATCAAACGCCTTCAGATAAGCTTCTGCATTCGGATGATAATAGCGAATAATATCCGGAAAATTTTCTATATTCCCATTTTTGTCAAACATATCCGCCACCATTGCCCAACTGTTAGGGAAACCTGTATTTTCCGGATGGACAAAAGTAGTTCCCTCATGGGCATTACAGCCGATAATAAGCTTCACACCAGCGGCACTTCCGCCGCGGATTGCGTCAATTGGGCGTACAGGCAGAAGGTCATCTTGAACAGGACCAGGAAGAAACATGCCTGGATTCTTATACTGATGCCGCTCTGCAACATAACTATTTCCCTTCTGAAAGGTAAATGGGTCATCCGTGCGTAACCTGAACAAATCCTCCACCGTCCAACCCATCCCTTCCATAAAGAGATCTACATTCTCACGTGCCATCTCATGGGTACAAACGCAGTTTGGCAGACCGCTCTGAGCAATCGCCTGTTGGAAGGTTCCTTTCACAGCGGGACAAGCTAACATATTTACAACAGACGCACCGCCAGCGGACTCGCCACAGATTGTCACCCGGTCAGGGTTGCCGCCAAAAGCAGCAATATTTTCATGAATCCACTGCATGGCAAGAATCTGATCAGACAAGCCACAGTTACTCTCAAAATCCTCGCACCCCGGATAGGTTGTAAAATCGTAAAAACCCAGCACATTCAAACGATATTGGAATGCCACATAGACAATTCCTTCCTCTGCGAAAGTACAGCCATTATACAACGGTACATTACATGCGCCGGTATTGTAGCCTCCGCCATGGATATAAACAAAAACCGGCAGGTTCTCACCCTCAATGGGACGCTGAATATTGATAGTCAGACAATCCTCGCTTCCTTTCAACTTTCCTTCATCGAACTGGACAGATTCGGGACCATATTCCTTTGCATCAAAAACTCCTTCCCAAGGTTCTATTGGACGGGCACGCTTGAAACGCAGTTCTCCCACTGGCGGCTTCGCATAGGGAATCCCCAGATACTCAATCATTTGATTTCGTTCATAACCTCTTATTTTTCCTGTCTTTATCTCTGTAATATGTTCTGTCATCATCTATTCCCCCTTTTTTGCGTAAAGTGTGAGGATACCTCAAAAACGATTTCCAGATTTCAAGGTATCCCCTGTTTTTTAATCTCATTTAAAAAGGAACTATAAGAATTTATTCCGCTTTCATCTGTGCCATCTTCTTCTCCAGGTCAAAGAACAACAGCATGACTAAAAATACTACGAAACACAGAATCAGAGGAACCCATGTATACATCATATTAATTGCTGTCAACACACTGTCCGGCTGGGCAATTCCCTGTGTATCCAGAGTCGCATCAAATCCACTCATAGATAAAACCCATCCAAAGACTGCCGTACCAAGTCCCATTCCTAATTTCTGGGCTGCCGATGCCGCTGCATTTCCCAGACCAACCGCATCTATGCCGGATTTCATTTTTCCATAAGTAATCGTATCTGCAAGAAGTCCAAGAGCCATACCGCCGGCCATACCAATTCCGGCACCCTTTAACGCATTACATGCCATCATAGCAGGTACGCTGTTTCCAAAAAAGGCAAATCCAATAAATCCGATAGAGCATATTAACATACCTAATGTATAGATTGCCCGTTTTCCATATTTTTTCATAAAAATCGGAGTCACAAACATAACCGCCATCTGCGCAACGGAAACCGAATTTGACATCCATGCGAAATTACCCATATCGGCAAAAACATACTGACAATAATAAACTGCTCCAACTGAAAACATAATAACTACAAAGAATACAACAAACATGTCAAGTACCATAATCAGCCAGTATCTGTTTGTAAAAAGAGCTTTGATTGCATCCATAGTTTTTACCTGCGGTACGTCGGCATTCACATCTGCCTCCTGAGGCTCTCCATCGGTAACACGCTCTTTGGTACAAAGAACACAAATAAAAACCAGAAGAACTACTACAATCCCAATTACGATCGTTGTCATCGTAAATGCTCTCTGTGTATAGATATTTTCCGCGTCACTGCTAAATTTTCCAAGCAAAGTTATGAAAGTGGAGTTAATGACGATACTTCCAATTGTACTGAATATCTCTGAAACATTTCCAAGAAGTCCTCGTTCATATCCATTTCTGGATATCAGGGAAATCATAGAGAAATAAGGTACAAACATAAAAGTCATAAACACGGAGTTCACAATGTTATACATCAGAAATACATAAATGTATTTCACTGCTGACGGCCAGGATTGAGGCACAAACATCAATAATACTGTTGAGATTGCAAAGGGGATACACATACGGAACAGCCATACACGTCCCTTACCCATTTTTGATTTTGTATGGTCAACAATATTTCCTACAACCAAATCACTTACACCGTCGAATACTTTGGATACGGCCATGATTGTTGCTATAATACCGGCATCCAGAAATGCGACATTTGTAAAATAAATCGTCAGAAATGAACCGAGTATCGCATTGATCATCTGACATCCCAATCTGCCTGCTCCAAATCCTAGTCGTTCATTCCATCCCAGCTTTGCATCTGGATCATTGTGTTTTGTTGCTAGATTAATCATTTTTCTCTCTCCATTCTCTATCTCTTTTTCTTTTATGATTTCTAAATAAAACAAGAGCTCTCTTTGTGCTAATAGATTAACACGTGAAAGCTCTTTTTTATATTCTTATTTTGCATTTTTTGTTCTTATTTCAACCAATTTTTCCTAATTCCATTTCGCGAAAATAGTACTTGTCTATCCCTCTGCTCTGGCATAGAATTCTGTAGGCTTATTTAATTCCCTATATTGCTTAGGTGTCATCTGCATCTTTTGTTTAAATATCTTTCCAAAATAGCTTTGAGACGGAAAATTCACATACTCTGCAATTCCCGTTAATGTTTCATCAGAATAGGTCAACAGATGGGCAGCTTTCTCTACCCTGACATCATTGATTTTCCTGCCGTCAAAGAACACCGGTGTGAAATATGCATGATAAATGGCTTAATATATACTTCATAATCAATTAGTTCCTACATCTTATTTCAAATCTTCTTTGAAAAAGCTTTCCAACTTATCAAACGGAATCTTAGTAATATCATCATAAAGGTCAATATGTCTTGCTCCTTCCACAACATACAGTTCTTTAGGTTCTGCCGCTGCTTCATAAGCAGTTTCACTAAACGCGCGTGAATGGGCAATATCACCTGTGATCAACAAAATCGGTCTTGGAGAGATCATGGCAATATGGTTGAGTGACTGGAAATTGGACATCGCCATATCGCTGGTCACTGTAAACCCACCTCGGGCATTCGGATGATGGCCACGTTTTAAACCATAAAACTCATAAAATTCTGCTCCTGGTCCCTCCAATTCGGAAGGTATTTCATCTGCTGGTTCTTCTGGGAACGAAGGAACATACAAAGGTTCTCCATTATCGACATCTGCCCAGCGCTGTTTTGCCAAAGCTGTAATTGCTTCATTCCACTGGTCATGATTCATCATATCTGCAAAACTGCTGATATCGTACATTGCACTGGTCGCAACTGCTTTTATACGGGCATCTACCTGTGCCGCACTGAGGGCAAAACCGCCGCTTCCACAAATACCGACAGCTCCTATTTTCTCCCGGTCAACATATCTCAAAGTACCAAGGAAATCAACTCCCGCACTGAAATTCTCCGCAAATAAATCTGGAGAAGACACATGTCTCGGCTCTCCGCCGCTTTCTCCCATATGGCTTGGATCAAATGTCAGCACCACAAACCCTCTCTGCGCCAGTTGGTTGGCATAAACACCAGGCCCCTGTTCCTTAACGCCACCATAGGGCGGGCCAATAACCAATGCAGGGTATCTCTTTGTTTCGTCCATATTCTTGTCAGTATACAGATCGCCCGCAATAGTAATCCCATAACGATTTCGATAACGCACATGCTCCCGGGAAACATTCTCACTCAACTTAAAAATATAGTTACTCATTATCATTCTCCTTTCAAATTCCTCCTGTAATCAATGGGACTGTTCTATGGAAATTGTAATTTCTGTTTCTTCCCCACTCAGAATCTGTTCCAGTTCTGATTCATCCATATCTGATATTTTACCAAGTCTCGTATATGCCCATGAATTAGACCCATAAAAAATTACAATTTGATTTCCATTATACAGACAGATATCTCCGGACTTGGTCGTTATCTGTCTGTCATTTCTCGGAAGTTCTGTTCCAAGGGAGCATACTTTTTCAAAGCCGCCGTAATTGGAACACGATATCGTCAGCGGTCCATCAGCCAGAAGTTCTTTTAAAGCTTCTGCTGATTCATTGTTCTCCAATATTACCGTTAATGTACTTTCGCCTAGTTTCATATAAATTTGATTCGCCACCGCGTCTTCCTCCGTTTCTTCCATATCTTCTGGCTCCGCTTCAATCTCTGTTTCAAGACTGCTGTCAGAATGAGGTGTTTCTACATTCTGCGTTGCGCTGTTCTTCCCACCATCTTTTGTGTTATTCCCACAAGCCGCAATAGTCAGTATTACAAATAATACTGGCAGGATTACCAGGTATCTTTTCATCCAGATGGTCTCCTTTCAGCAGAAAAATTATGGTCACTACATTACCTCCCTGCCTCATCAGGCGCAATTACATTCTTTGACAGTCTTACCGTAATCCTGTCTGCTGATGATAACTTCCCCTCTGGCATTTTCATCATCCATGATGATTTCTCCAGTTTCTGGCACATAAATCTGTCCGGACAAAGGATTTTTAATGCTGATGACTGATGTTGTAACAGTTGCCTCTACCTCCGATTTTTCAAAAGCAAGATCCGTGTCGATCATTTCACAGTCGATCAATCTCAGATTTTTGCAGTAACATAACGGCTGTGTTCCGATAATTTTACAATTAATCAGTGTCAGCCCATCCGAATACCATGCCAGATACTCACCTTTTACCACGCTGTTTTTCACGGTTACATTTTCTGAATGCCAGAAGGCATCCTTTGTGTCAAATGTACAGTTTTCAAATGTAGAATTGCGGATATACTGGAACGAATATTTCCCCTGAAACTGTACATCCTCAAAATGCAGATTTTCGGAACGCATCATGAAATACTCGCTCTGCGCCGTACTGTGCCGCATCTGCATATTATTGACTGACCAGCCAAATTCCGGAGAAATAATGTCACAGTTTTCAATGGTAACATCACTGCATTCCCGGAGCGCCTTGATTCCATGCATCTTTGTGTCTGCAATTTTAATGTGGTCGGAGTACCACAGTGATGCCCTGCAAAGTTCCGTCATTTCACAGTCTGTGATCGTCAGGCCGTGATCATGCCAGAATGGATAACGCAGGTTGAAAAAGCAATGTTCTGTTTCGATGTTCCTGCCTTCCTTAAATGCGCTCTCCCCATCAGCCGGGCCGTCAAAAGAACAGTTTTTCACAACCACTCCATCACTTCCATAAAGTGCTCTTTCCATGTCAAATGTCTGATTTTCAATGAATTTCATTTCTCCATTTCCTCCTATTTTCAAGCTATTTTTTCATAGATACTTTACACTACCCATTTTTAATAATTTCTGTTCCGTCTGATCTGGTAAACCAGATAATCCAGACAGTCTATGTGTTTTTCTTCTTCATGTACTTTGTTTAAAAGGCATTTCCGATGTTCCTCCATTAGCTTTAAAGGGCTGCTTAGATCATCCTGCCCCAAACACTCCATAAAGCATGTAATCGTATCCGGACTGCACCCTGCATCCTTTAGATTCTGAATCACATCTTCCTCTGAATCATAGCCTATCGCCTGTGCCAACATCGTTCTTACACCATCCTTTTTCCTTACTACTTCATTCTCCATCACTAATGCTGATTATCTTGTTTCCCCAGCCTTCCAACACCGGATTATTTTCAACTGCATCTACAAATTCCTCTGTATATTCGAAATTCCCTACCGGCGTGTACTCAGCGGAAACCTCAGCATCCTGATAAAATAAAATAATACGATTTGGTTCAGAATAATAAACTTCTCCCGCTTTTTCTTCTGTAATTTCTTCCGGCGCAGATGGTATCTCATAACGGTTCGGGATATCATAATACTGCATCACTTCCCAATTATCATAGTCATCATAATGATAAATCGGAAGATTCCAGTCACTGGTTCCTACATGCCTTGCAATGGCTTCTGCTGTGTCGTTTTCATAGAGATGAAGGATAAAAGGTTCTCCTTCATACCCAAACCTTACTTCCAACTCAGATGCAGGCTGCGCGGAATCATTTCCTTCACTCTGTAAGCTGGAATCCTCTCTGCTTTCTGTTGTACTCCCTTCTGCAGAAGATATCGAATTGTCAGAAGAACTGTCCTCAAAAGAATCCTCACATCCCGCCAGCATCATCCCTGCCAGCAGTGTAACGCCCATTATTACAGACAATTTTTTTCTCATGATACATCGCTCCTTATTATTTTTAGTAAAAGTAATATCATCCTTATCTGTTTATAATCTTATTATAGGTTCCATTTCAAAAAAATAGCAAATACTTATATCCAATACATTTCTATAGTTAAAACCTATTCATTTTGAAAACTCATTTCCCTCATCTCACCACTCATCTCGCCAAGCTAATCAGCCACATATTACTCAATTCCACCGGTTCTTCTTACTCTGTCACTAAGGAGGTAAGCCTTCCCGTCTTGATCTTTACGGCGGCAATCCACGAAAATGCAATGGAAAGACCTGACACTGCCATTGCTGGGAGCAAGGTATTGGATGCCGTCAGATGGGATGCAAAATTACTGATCCCAAACATTCGAAGGAGCGCAGCTACAAGAGGATCAGTGAAACATGCGCTGAAAAGCACACCAAGTACAGACCCAATCAGAGAAACGATTCCAAACCGTAACGCAAAAGAGAACCGCAGCCTTGCTGAAGTAAAGCCAATTGTTCTGTATATCCCCATATCCTTTTGTTCCATAACGAGCAGTTTACTCCCTGTTAAGGCCGTAACAACCAGTATCACGATCACTACAATTCCATACATAAAGCACATCAGAAGCTCCATAGCGGAAAGAATCCCATACAACCCGGGCCATGAATTTTCATGAAGATACACATCACCGCCATAGGCTTCATCAAGAGCCTGCATCACTGCCTTCTGCTGTCTTTCGTCTTCCAGAAAATAGTGGGTGCACCACATATTGTTCGTTTCCCGGCCTATTCTCTGATAACCCGCCCGGCTTAATCCTACATTGGCTCCCATGTCATTTGCACATTGGTAAATGCCGGAAACCTGATACTCATAAACTCCAAGCTCCCCACCGACCAGAACCGTATCTCCAATCTCCACATCCAGATCTGCCGCCACAAACTCTGTCAAGACAATCTCATCATCACCAGTGCAGGTCTTTCCTTCCAACAAGTGAAATCGTTCCGGCTCCGTAATCACATTCGCCGTATAATCTATACCTTCCACAGTCACTCCCGGCATGGCAAGCATATACTGGTCTGTAATGTCTGTGTAAGACCGAATCAGCCGTTCCACATCCTCAATCGTCGTTTCTCCCATGGGCTGTGCGGCAATATGCAGGTCAGACGGGTTGAAGGCATCCATCAGTCCTTCCCCATCAGGGCCTAGCCAGGAATCCATACGTCCGATCAAAGAAGCAAAAAACGAAAGCAAAAGAGCCACCAGGCAGACACCGATGTAACGTGCCTTCCCCACGGAAAGCTGACGTAAAGCCAGCCAAAATCCCAGTCCCTCTTTCGATATTTGTGAATACCTGGAGCCGCTTTTCACTGCTTTTCCCTCTTCCCTGCGGATGGCTTTCATCGGCGTGATCTTTTCTATCCCCGCTGTTTTCCAGTACACGAATCCAGATAGCACAAGCAGTACCACCAGTAAAGCAGACAGACAGATTCCCCAGGGAATACCTGCGGGAAATAAAAGTCCGGTAGTAGTCAATGTCATACGGCTGATAATCTGTGCCGTCGGAAAAGCCGCCAGGCTTCCCGCAGCCATGCCGCATAAAACCGGGAACAAAAAGAGAAATATCTGTATCATCTGCAGCTTTTTTGTTGTAAATCCGATGGTTTTCAGGATTCCCGTATCCACCATATCCTGCTCCATAGAACTGCTGATACTGTGTCCCAGAACCACCAGTGAAACCAGTACAAGAATCAAAGCGAAGGCCAGAAAAAGTCCGGTAAATACATTTTGCAAGGTAAGCATAAATCCAGAGATTGCACTGTCTGAATGTGTAAATTCCGCATATTGTGTAAGCTCTGTATTTTCATTCAGGACAGCATTCAATTCCGCCCCATTCATATCCACACTATCTCCCTGAAATATATGCAGCATATATCCGTCACGGGCAAGCCCGTCAATCCCTGCCTGGCTGATCACCTGCACAATCTCATCATGATCCTGCCTGCAGATCAGAAACCCCTTCATCCCAATCATGGTGCTTCCCATAAAGGGGTCTTCAAACCATCCTTTTACAACGAATGATCTTACCACACTGTTGCGCGCAATATGGAACTGAATCTCGTCTCCGATCTCCACCCCGAACATAGATTGCATTGATGGTGACACATACATTTCTCCTGGTCCGATTTCCGCGTTTCCGTTTTGATACTCCACCAGGTCATCAATGAAAATCTTATATGGATATTTCTCCGGTTCATATGTGATCAGTTGTCCTTCACTGTCTGACTGCTGTTTATTTACTTCATATTCTGAAAAAATGACTGGCTGAATACCTATATGATCCGTTTCTGGAAGTGTATCTATTTCTTCAGCCAGCTTTTCTATATCAGATACACCGGACACCCAGGCAGTCATTTCACCAAAGCCAAGCCGCCCCATCTCTTCCTGTACATAACTTTCTGCATTTTTCCATACACTTAGGGCAGACAGAAGTGTCAATGATAAAAGCAGGAGCAGAATAAAAATTCCGATCAGGCTTCCCTTATGCCGCTTGCTGAGCGCAAGCCATAACGTTTTGATTTCCATTTTATTCACCGCCTTACCATGACAGGGCAGACAGCCAGTCACTCAGTTTCTTTTCCCTGTCTTTTGCGTCATCTTCCCGGTAGACAGGAAGCTGCATTTCGTCCAGTATCCTTCCGTCTTCCAGATAGAGAATCCTGTTTCCCCTTATTGCCGCCCGTATATCATGCGTCACCATCAGAATGCTCTGGCCGTCGGCCGCAAGACCAGTCAGAACATTTAATACATCATCCGTATTGCGTTTGTTCAGAGCGCCTGTCGGCTCATCGGCAAATAAAAGCCCCGGCTGATTGATGATTGCCCTTGCGATCGCGGCTCTCTGCGCCTCCCCTCCTGAAACTTCGAAAGGGAATCTGTCTTTTGCTTTTTCTACATGCATCTGTTTCAATAAATCTTCCGCTTTCGCCCTTGCACTTTTTGTATCCTGCCCGGAATTCAGGAAACCGGCCACTGCTACATTTTCAAACAGACTCAGGGAACTGACCAGATGCGTCTGCTGAAATACAAAACCAAACTCCCGGGAGCGCAGGTCCGCCATCTGGCGCTCCCTGTACCCACTGATTTCTTCTCCCTTATACAGTACCTTCCCTCCTGTGATGCTGTCCATCCCGCTCAAAGCGTACAGCAAAGTTGATTTTCCTGCCCCGGAAGAACCCATGATTACTGTAAAGTCTCCGGCATAGATATCGATATCAATATTTTTGATCACCTGCTCATTCCCTGAATGATGTGGGAACTGCTTGCATACTCCTCTTGCGGAAAGTAATACTTCTTTCATATCATCGCCCCCTTTGCGTCCTTCAGGCTGTCAGTTAAAATCAAAGGCTTCTTTCCTGTTGCGGAATCCGGAAGGATTTCTTTTACAAACCGTATATAAAATTGTACATAAAGCATCTTTTTCTCTGTAAGTATTTTTTTCATTTCGTTTTGGAGTTCCCTTCTGACGGCCTCCTGCTTTGTTTCATTTGGAACCTCTGCCAACATCTCGAATGCATCTTCGCCAATCTTGCGGAACTGATAATCCCGAAGTCCTTTAATGCAAAACCCTTCTACCGCTAAAGGATGCAGAAAATCCCTGTTTCCATCGCCATCTTCAAACCATAGCATATCTTCATCACGCCCAAGCAGGATTTCTGCCCTTCCGAATGGGCTGCCTTCCAAGGGCTTCTTTAAAACCAGATGATCCGAAATCCGATAACGAATCAGCGGCTGTGCAAAATTATAGAGTGATGTCAGATACATGCTGTCACCTTTCACCTCAATCACATTCATATCATCAAAAAGAACCATTCCGCCTTCCCGTCCGGTCCCAACACCAATAGCCAGGGATTCACTGGCTCCATAAAAATTGACAACTTCCGCATGGAAAACCGATTCCAAGAAACGTCGTAATCCTGGTCCAAGCGGCTCACCACAGGAGATTACCCGGAGTACATCCATTTCAATTTCTCCATTATACACAAGCTCCCCTAAAATCTTGATCGCAGAAGGATAACCAATGATGATGTTGGGTTTGAAAGTCCGGATGCTATCCACCCATTGTGCCAGGGGCGTATTAATATCCAGATACATCTGTTTCGCACCGACCCCGTCAATCCCATCTCCTACAGCCATTGCCCCTCCATAGCGCCCTGTCGTAGCGGCGATATATACAATCCGTGGCTTTCCTGCCAGAAGCCTCAAAATCTGCAGCATAGACATATTCCATAAGGCTCCCCGTATGATCCCAAGGAGCATTTGATTCCATGCCGCTTCATCATAAATAAAGTATCCTGGCTTTCCGGTGCTGCCGGATGAGTGGACGACATGATAATTTCGGAATGTTTTTTCCTGGATATCGCCCTCTGCGTCAAATTTCCGTAATTCTTCCTGATTTAGATCAGACACGGTAACCAACTCATCAAAGTGCTCCATAAGGATGTTTTTATCAATCGTAGGAAAAGCAGACAGTGGAAGCGTAGAGAGCTGTTCTTCTTTAATTCCTGCACGTTCAAAAGATTTCTTATAGAAATCGGAATGTTCCCACACGAAATGGAGCAGCCTGCGAAGTTTCTTTTCCTGCATCTGTTTCATCTGCTTCACAGACTTTTTCTCATTCCGCTTTAATCCATATAAATCCAATAATACTTTTGCGTAATTCAAAGTCCTCCTACTCCTTTCCTCTACTCAATACAGAAAACGCGCCACTGCCGCCTTTTCTGCATACTCTGGTATCGAAAAAGCATATCCTCCTTCATAGTTTTCACGATGGTAATACGTTGCCTGTCCATCCGTCTGGTTAAATACAATACTCCACTCCGTAGATTCAAACTCCCCGAAATTCCCTTTACTCACACTGCCCAATGCATCACGTACACCTTCTTCACTCATGGTTTCATTTTCTTCCAACTGCTCTATCAACATATCATAACGGGTATGGGACTGTGCTGTTCCAATCCCCTGTTTTTCCCCTTCTGCCAGATAAAAGTTAGTCAAAACCGGCGTTTCTGTCACGATCATTTCATGATTTACATATTCAACAGCTACGCTCCTGCCGGTGGTATCTGCCAGGGCAAAATGAACCATCATGCCCATAGAAGCATGCATATCATATTGGTCAAGCAGTTCCAGTGCTTCTTCTACCGTTGCTGCTTTGTCAAGTAATAAACGGATTGCAGTCGTTGTCGTAATATCTGGCTTCTCCGTATTCTGTTCAATGGCGGCCGAGTCCTGGATCATATTTACTGATATTGCAAGTCCTTTTTCATTCATTCCATCCAGGGGCGCATACAATGCGGCAACTGTCTTTATTTCATCCATTTTCAGTGCCATGCCGACCAGCCCTCCCTGACCCATAAAGTCTACGTTTACTGTAGAAATGGAAGCATATCCGTTTTTAGGACGTGACAGGACTACCATAGCTTCACAATGATTCCAGTCAAAATTACGCCCAAACAGTGACTTACCATCCGGAGTCCGCACTGCCATCGTACTGCATCCAAAAAGTTCATCCGCAAACTCCAGTTCCACACCCGCCAGAAGGTTCTCCGTCAGGAAAGAAACAACTTCTTTATCAGAAGAAGCGCCGCCTCTCAATAAAAACTCATCAAACCCATAGTCACCGGTATGGCAGACAGCAGAAAGACCATCTTCTAATTCCTTGATTTCTCCCGTAGGTACAATTTCCGTGATATTTTTATCTGTTAAATTCGTTTCAGCATTCCTATTTCCCACACTCTGCCCTGTTCTTTTTTCTTTTGTGCCGCATCCGGTCAACGATACAGCAATCAGGATAACAAACGCAAACCATACATTTCTTCGCATTAACAGCTCCTCCTTTTTTACTTTAATTTCATTATAATGATCAGGAAGAAAATAACAAATACTTATATCTTATACATGTGTATAGTTGAAACCTATCCGCTTTCCTGCTATACTGTATGGAAAGAACCAAAAAACAATGAAGAAGGGAGTTTTACCAGATGGAATTACGTGTACTTCAATACTTTCTTGCCATTGCAAGAGAACAGAGCATTGTCCGGGCAGCGGAATCACTGCATCTTTCCCAACCCACCCTTTCTACTCAGATCAAGGCGATGGAAGAGGAATTGGGGAAGCAGCTTTTAATCCGGGGAACGAAAGGCTCCAGAAAAATCTCCCTTACAGAAGAGGGAATGATCCTGCGGAAACGTGCGGAAGAAATCCTGAACCTTGTACAAAAAACAGAAAAAGAAATCACGCTCTCCGATCAAGTCATCGTGGGAGATGTTTATATCGGGACTGGCGAAACCGATGCTGTCCGCCTAATTGCGAAAACGGCCAGAAGTTTATATGAGACCTATCCGGGTATCCATTATCATATCTCAAGCGGAAACGCGGAGTTTGTATTGGAACAGTTAGAAAAAGGATTGATTGATTTTGGCATTATATTTGGTTCTGTAGACAAGTCAAAATATCAATCTATAGCATTTCCTTATAAGGATGTTTGGGGAGTCCTGATGAGGCGTGATTCACCTCTTGCCTCAAAAAAAGACATTACTCCTGAAGATCTGTGGGATAAACCTCTGATCATATCACGGCAGGAGAATGGTAACAGTGAGTTAAAAGAATGGATAAAACGAGAACTATCCGAGCTTGAAATTGTTGCAACTTATAACCTGCTTTTTAATGCTTCTTTGATGGTAGAAGAAGGATTAGGTTATGCGATTGGATTCGATAAAATTATCAATACCTCCGGTAACAGCAGCCTCTGTTTCCGCCCCCTGTCACCCAGAAGGGAAGACAGCATGAGCATCATTTGGAAGAAGTACCAGGTGTTTTCAAAGGCATGTGAAAAATTTATGGTGAAGTTAAAAGAATTAGCTGAATTCTCTGGATGAATCAAATTTGTATAACTGAAAAATCATTAAGGAAACTTCGGAGGACAGCCAATCTCAAACTGAATAACCGCAGTACATACAGACAGCACATCGAAACAGGAAATCACAAAAAAATTTCCTGCTTTTCTGCGCTCGTTTTTAGCATTTTTGAAAATCGTCCGTATTATGCCATGTATGGCGTAATCCTATAGTTGCCGCCTTATTTTACGTATATCACCTTAATAATGCCATGCTCCCAGTTAATTTGTTGACTTTCTTTTTAGCACCACAGATGGCAATTCCGAAATAATTCAATTCCGTTTCCGAAACACCCTTCATTTTCTCGATAAATTCATCATAAGTTTTGCAACTCTGAGCCAGATCAGAGAAATCCACCACCGTCAAATCTGCAAACTTCGGCTCATACAATTTCTCGCGGATAGTCTTGATTACCTCCACATTTCCTTTTAAAATCGGCACTGGAAATTCAATGATTCCCAAATGCCCGTTACCTGTCTTGTCATACACATCCGCACCTACAACCTCCGGCATCTG
>CANOBT010000065.1 GCA_947564305.1 uncultured Lachnospiraceae bacterium
ATTATGGTTAAATTCTCAGCACTTCAAAGTGCCAAAATATCAGATTTTAAAGCCCCAAATGTCACAAAAGATGTCACAATGGATGCCACAATGGAAATTAAAATATTAGCTTTGCTTAAAGACAATGCATCTATTACGACTACTGAAATGGCAAAACAACTATCTGTTAATAGAAGAACTATTCAGAGAGGCTTGGAAGTATTGAAAGGTAGAGGGATAGTAAAGCGTAAAGGAGGCAAAAGATACGGTTATTGGGAACTTCACGAATAGTTTTGAATACTCATCGTCCCATTACCAGAAGGGAATACCAGAACGACAGCAGTTTTCATTGTCAAATACTTGAAAACATTCGGTTTTTCAATAGACAATGATGCTTTTGCGGACCATTCATGGTATTTTAGAAATGCCCTTGTGCGGGCCAATTATAATAATCTGACACGGGGAATATATGCAACGACAGAATTTCTGGAACTCTTTTTTGAAAATCTGCTATTGGAAACAGAGCATGAATTGAAAAACAGATATTTGGTGATAGACAGTGTAAGTGAATTTCAAAGTGCCAAAATGGCACTTTGAATTGCACTTTAGAAGAAATGTCTGTATTGAAGATTTTAAAAGAAAATCCTACAATAACGCAGAAAGAATTAGCGGCACACATAGAAAAATCCGAGAGGACCATCAAGCGGATTACGGTCAGCCTGCAGGAGAAAGGGATTGTAAAACGGGAAAATGGAAAAAGAAATGGGAAATGGGTGGTTCTATAGTGTGTAATCTAAAATTGGAAGAGCGTATGCAGAATTTCCCCGAATCAAAGGAAAAACTGGACGGATTCCGGGCGTTTGCATATTTGAACAGCGATTATCCATGGACAAAGCCTGCCTACCGGTTCTCTGGAGGCACCCTGCAGGATGTGTAGAAATACCTGTGTTTCCTGCCTGACAACGTGGGACGGATGGGATTTGAGAAAGGAGCCTCCGCAGAACAGATTTGGGAAGTGTACTATGAAGTTGGATGAGATTTTAAAATATTGAAAAAATAAATAGATAAAAAATATGTTTCTGATCGAAATAAAGCCTATATATGAATACAGATAAAAAATAACTGGATATTTTATCGAAATTAGAATATAATATAGTGTAACTGAACATAAGGATTTAGTCGAGGAGTGGGAATGATGAAAGAAAAATCACTTGTACGAATTATAGAGACTACACTAGAAAATTTTAAAAATGTTTTGTATGGGAATATTCGTTATTTTAATCGCTCGAGCGTGGAAAGAAGTGCCAAAATTATTAGTGGTGATATTAATGGGGTTTATGGAGCAAATGGATCAGGCAAGACGGCGGTTATTGAATCACTTGATATGCTGCAACATATACTGAGTGGAGAAAGTGTTCCGTACAGTGAATATGAAGGGATGTTTTCTGATAGCGAGGACATGCATCTTGGAACAGTTTTTTTTGTGGAAAATAGAAACGAACAGTTTAAGGTCGCATATGATTTGAAATTAAGAAAAAATGAAGAAGAGAGGCATATACAAATACAATCAGAACGACTTCAATATTGGATGAAAGGAACAACATGGAAAGAGAAACATGAGTTTTCCTTTAGTAATCCTTTCTATGATTTAGATAATGTAATTGGAAATGAACAGGCCAAAGTAATATCTTCTAATATAAAATTTGCATCACAGATTAGATACTTTGGGGCGCTTCAGAATTTGGCAGTATTATGCGCACAGAAAAATTGTTCATTGTTCTTTAATAAACAATTTATTAAAGCTGTATATTCCGAAAATGGAAATGAAGAAGAACGCAAATTTTCAGTAATAGTAAAATCATTATTTGATTTTGCGCAAATGAGCTTTCAGGTGGTAAAAGTCAATCAATTAGGAGATAATTACGCAAATCGAATTATTCCTGTGAATGTTCATACAGAGACAGAGAATGAAATTTTACAGGGGTGTATTCCTCTTTTGGTAAGCGGCAGTGGCGAATTCCCGGAGGCTATTTATCTTCGCTTGGTTAAAATCATAGATGCAATTAATATTGCATTAAAGGCAATCATTCCGAATTTGGAACTAGAGCTCCATAAAATTAGTGAAGAAATCAACAAAGATGGAATAAAAGTTGTTCAGGTAAAGGTGTTTTCAATCAGAGATGGAAAAGTATTTTCTACAAAATATGAATCCGCAGGGATTAAGCGAATAATTTCATTATTGAATTATCTGATTTCCGTATATAATGATTCTGCCATTTGTTTGGTTGTAGATGAACTTGATGCGGGAATTTTTGAATATCTTTTAGGCGAATTGATTGGTGAGCTTTCAGAGGGGGCAAAGGGACAACTGATTTTTACTTCGCACAATCTTCGTATTATGGAGAAATTAGACAAGAAAAATATTATTTGCGCTACAATTAATCCCAATAATCGATATATATCACTTAAAGGGATTGAAAAAACTCATAATAGAAGAGATTTCTATATTCGTACATTGATTCTGGGGGGCCAGAATGAAAGAATATATGATGATACAGAGCTTCAAGACATAGGTTATGCATTTTCTAAAGCGGGGAATATAGACTGTGGGCAGGCAGACTCGGGTTTTTCAGCGGAGTTTCTTGAATTACTTAAGGAAAGCTCTTTAGAGCCAGAGAGGGGATGAATGTATCTTGGATAAAGTTGTACTATTTATTGTAGAGGGTGCTACGGATAAGCGGGCTTTGGAGAGTATATTCCGAAAAATATATAGAAATAAAACAGTGCGTTTTGAGTTTACTCATGGTGATATCACTTCAGATGAAATGATAAGTAAACAAAATGTGGAAGATGAAATCTATAAGTATGTAAAATCATATATGGATATTAACAAGATTAAGAAAAGTGATATCTGGCAGATTATTCAAATATTTGATATGGATGGAGCTTATATCGACAATTCTAGGATTGTAGAAGGAGATACAAGAGAATTTTTCTATACAGAAAATGAAATATCTTGTAAAAATCCAGAAAAGATTCTATTGCGAAATGAGCATAAGAAGGGCCTTATGGATTATCTGCTTAGCCTGCAGGAAATAAAAGGGATATCTTATGAGGGATATTATATGTCTTGTAATTTAGATCATGCACTGTACGGTTTGCTTAATTTGTCTGATGAGGAGAAGAAGAAACAATCAGATAATTTCTATTCTGCATTTTGGGAGCATCCAGAATTATTTCTTCCTTTTTTAGAAAAATATGTTGTCAATGGAGTACCGAAAAGTTTTCCTGCTTCATGGAGATACATAAGGGAGGATAACCATTCTCTTAAGCGCCACACAAATTTGCATATCTATTTTTCAAAACATCCTGCATTGTAAAGGATTTGAAGGGCGGTGGTATCATATGGGGAATTATGTGAATGTAGGAAATGCTGGATTTGCCGCAGCACTTAGAGAAACTTATGTAGATAAGACAGGACTGATTGCTTTCATTAACAGCACGTTAGGGACAAAGAGCAAGCTTACCTGTGTAAGCAGGCCGCGCCGATTTGGAAAATCTTACGCCGCCCAAATGTTGTGCACCTATTATGACAAGAGCTGTGATTCCAGTGAGTTATTAGAAATTATATATGAGCGTTTTTGCATTAAACTAAAACAGCCGTATTCATTTCGGCAGATAAAATTGAGAGTCTCGAAAGGCTCTCTTTTTTATTCCCGCAAAACAACGGACCAAGATGTACCTGCAGACATCTGCATCCGATTTCCACAGAATACAAAATAAGACAAAATAACTACATAAAGAACAAGATAAAGATATAATTTTCTGGGCACTTCTTTTAATATAAGTACAAACAAAGTTGAAAGGAAGAAACCGATATGTTTGGAAAAAGATTTTTCGGAGTAGGGGAGCCCTTAATCCAGCGAGAAAGAGAACAGGGGATTCCGGCGGACGCGTGCCTGGATTTGGTGGCTGGATTGGGATGCAATGCTTACCGGTCCTGGATGCATCTGACAGAGATTTTGAAGGAACCGACCGTGCCGGACGAGGAGGCCGTCAAGCAGCATACAAGGCTTTTGAACCGCGCGAAGGAACTGGATATTGAAGTGACCGGAATGAGTCATGAGTGGTTTTTGCCGGAGGGATGCAAACAGAAAAAGGGACATGCCATGCCACCACGGGATTTGAGCGAAGGGAGCTTGTATATGCAGGCGCTTCATATGCTGGAGGAATCCTGGTACACCATGGTAAGCTTGTTTCCGCAGGTTGACATTTGGGAAATCGGAAATGAATGGAACCTGAATGCGTTCCTGCATCCGGACGGATTTTTGGATTCGGATATGTCACAGCCCTTTACGGCAGCGGAGAAATATGATATCTCGATTGATATGATGTATTTTGCGGCAAAAGGTGTTCGCCGGGCGAATCCAAAGGCAAAGGTCGCATCCTTTTCTCCGGCATTGTCTACACCGGGACTGGGCGGCGATATGCCGGAATTTTTACCGGTCATGTATGGGGTGGCCTGGACGTTGGACCAGATTTACAGCCGCATCAAATCCGGAAAGTATTGGTCCACGGATACAGATGATTATTTTGATATCGTAGCATGGCATCCATATGTATTTACCACAAAAGAGGTGGAAAGTGACGCGGATTTGTTCTTAGATGTGGAAGAGCCGGATACACTGTGGAGAGACTTTAATATGGCAGCGTACAGGGTGATGAAAAAATACGGGGATGGTGACAAGCAAGCAATCCTGACGGAAACCGGATTTACAGACTGCGGAAATCCGGACTGGGAGGAACGCTATGCAGGATATAATAAGAAAATCCTGGAATATGCATCACAGATGCCGTTCGTTCGGACTTTACATAATTTCCGGCTCCTCAATGAGAACGGAATGCTGAAAAAAGCAGGCATTGAGGAAAATCAGATTGGCGGGCTGACGGAGGTTTATTTCGGACTCTTTACGGACCCGGAGGAGGGATGCCAGCCGAGGAAGCGGGCTTTGGCAATCCAGGAAATGACGGGGAGCACGGCGGATTTGGCGGAGATTGGGAAGCAGACTGCGGCGAAGATGGGAAACATGAGTAAATAAAATTACAAAAATGGAGGAAAATCAGATGGAACATATTGTACAGACAACATCAGGAAAAGTACGCGGCTACGAAAGAGACCAGAGAATTGATTACCTTGGTATTCCTTATGCGGAGGCGCCGGTGGGAGAGCGCCGGTTTAAAAGGTCAGTGCCGAAGAAACCGTGGGAGGATGTATGGGATGCGAAGGAGTACGGTGCGGTTCCAATCCAGTTGAATGACGGAAAGGTGATGGGGGATGAGGATTGCCTGACCGTTAATGTACAGCGTCCGTTGGAAGGAGAAAACCTGCCGGTATTTGTATGGATTTACGGGGGAGGATATAATACCGGATATTCCTCCGATGAGATGTATACGGGAGAAGCATTTGTCAAGGATGGGATTCTGTTTTTCTCATTTAATTACCGGACAAATGTATTAGGATTTTACGATTTTACCACCTATCCGGGATGTGAGGATTTTGATTCAAACTGTGGACTGTCCGACCAGATTCTGGCGTTAAACTGGATTCATGACAATGTAGAGGCATTTGGCGGAGACCCCAATAATATTACCATTGGCGGCGAGTCAGCGGGCGGGGCAAGTGTGGTAAATATGCTGGCCAGTCCGGGAGTGAAGGGTACGTTCCAGAAGGCGATTATTGAGAGCGGCCTGCCAAACTGCATGATGACTCATCAGACCGCACGAGAGAATATCAACCTGTTTATGGAGGGAATGCGCTGGACTGAAAAAGATTTGGTGAGACTGCGTGTGGAAGACCCGAGAATGTTTCTCTATGGAAATGAATATGTTGCAAAATACCATCAGTACAGAAATCCAGGGATGTTCCTGCCGGGACCGGTTCAGGATGATTTGATGCCGGTGCGCCCGATTGATGCAATCCGTGAAGGTTCAGCAGAAGGGGTACGGGTTATCATCGGAACAAATATGCATGAAGGCACCATGTTTGTTCATCCGGAGGATACCGGATTTCCAAATAGCTGGACTATGATTTCGGAAATGTTGGAGAAAAACAAACATGCGGACATGATTCCACGTATTGTGAGGTTTTATCATCCTTCCACAGATGACTCTTTTTCGGAATTTAAGGACTCTTCCACATCCATGGCTTCCGCGATTCCGCCATTGACCGGAGATGCAAGACAGGCAGGCGGGGACCCGTTCATCCGCTTTGCTACGGATTATGCATTTGAGATGCCGGCTGTCAAAGTGGCGGAGGGACAGAGAAAGCATACGCCGGATGTTTGGATGTACCGCTATGAACTGGTCACGGAGGCAGGGATTAAGACCGGGTGGAAAGCGTCTCATGCCTTTGAGCTTCCGGCGGTATTCGATAAACCGAATCATCCGTTTACTCATTTTGCTTATGAAGGGGAATCGGAAGAGGTGTTCCGCAATATTGTAAATGACATGCATGGCGACTGGATAAACTTTATGAAAACAGGAGAGCCAAATGCGGACTGGCCCAGGTTTGAAGGCGCGGATTCACCGGTCCGTATCTATGACAGAGAAACCAGGACAGAGCAGCTTGACCGCAGACAGTTGATGAAGGTATGGGGAGATGCCCGGTTCTATGAGGATTGAGCGTTCCGAGAGACGAACCGAGAATTAAGAGTGATGTTTGAGGAGGAAAAGAGATGGATAGAAAACCAATCATGAGAATTAAAATTGAAGCCAACGGACCCGCGCTCCATATGAAAGGAGAAAATGCAGAGGTGGATATGATTCCCTTTAAGGGGCATGTGGAAAGCGAAATCTTTAATGGGATTGTGGAACCCTGCGGAGTGGATACTCAGGTTGTGAATGCGGCACATGTTCGTCATATGTCCGCAAGATATATGCTGACAGGAACGGATTCGGCCGGAAAAGAGGCGCATATTTATGTAGAGAATAACGGTTGGTTCGACGATTTGACGAAAACAATGCCTTTCCATACCGTTCCAACATTTTATACGGACAGCGAGGAACTGGCGCCATATCTTCACCGGAATCAGTTTGAGGGTGAGGGTGTGATGGAAGAAGACGGGCTATGGATTTATTTTTATGAAATAGAGAAACTGGGACAATAAAAGGATAAAAAGTACAAAATGGCGATATAAAATAAAAGCGTCATCGCGTATCATATAATCAAACAAAAACAGTATCTACTAAGGAGGAGAGTTATGTTAAATCTAGCGACAAAACATGATGACCCGGAGCAGGCTCTGGGCTGGAGCGAGAGGATTGGTTATGCATCGGCGGCATTTGGCTGGAACATGATTAATGGTATCATCGGAACATTCCTGACAGTGTACTTTACAAATGTGGCATTTCTGGACGCAGCGATTATTTCGACCATTATTGCGGCATCCAAGGTATTTGACGGTATATCAGATTTGATTGTCGGCCGGATGGTTGACAACACAAAATCCAAGATGGGAAAAGCCCGTCCGTGGCTGATGAGAATGTGTATTCCGTTTGCAATCTCGACGATACTGTTGTTCTTCGTGCCGTCCGGATTTCCGTCAGCAGTAAAGTATGTATATGTATTTATCATGTATAACCTTGTAAATGCAGTCTGTCTGACTTGCATGCAGGTACCATATTATTCACTGATATCCCTGCTGACAAGAAATGCATACGAGAGAGGTTTCCTTGGAAACATCCAGCAGATTTTCCAGACACTTGGAAATGTATTTATTAACTCTGTATTTACGATTATGCTGGTGAAGTTCTCAAGCAGCACGGAGACTTATTTTACACAGCAGGCATTCACGATTACTATTACGATTCTTTGTGCTCTCATGGTTGTAGCCAGCCTGATTACGGTATTTGCTACCAAGGAGCGTGTGAAAGATGAACCGGTTAAAGAGGATGGCAAGCAGGAAGAAACTGTAAGTGCAATGACAGCAGTGAAAGCGCTGATTTCCAACAAATACTGGGTGATGATGTTCTTCGCGATGCTCTGTATTTTCTTCGTAATTATTTTCTACTCCATCGGCGGTGTATATTATGCAATCTATATTCTCGGCGATATGGGGCAGGTAAGCTGGATGAACAATGCGATTTCTATTGCACAGTTCGCAATTATGTTCGCGACCCCATTATTTATGAAAAAGTTTGGCAAGCGTCCAATCTATACCGCAGGTATGCTCTTCCTGACGATTGGATTTTTGGGATTCGGGTTTGTAGATTCCAGTGTGCCGCTGATGATCGTATGTAATGCATTGAAGGGAATCGGCCTTGGAATGTCCGGCGGTATGGCAATGGGTATGGTAGCAGACGCCATTTTGTACGGACAGTTGAAAACAGGTATCAATGCAGTCGGAATGGGAAATGCAGGAACATCTGCAGCGCAGAAGATTGGTCTTGGATTTGGACAGGCAATCTTCGGTTGGGTGCTTGCAGGGGCCGGATTTGACGCCGCTCTGGATGCGCAGGGAATTGCACAACCGGAAAGCGTAATCACTGCAATCAAGTTCATGTACAATTATGTGCCAATGGTAATGTGTGCAGTCATCTTTGTAATGATGCTGGTATTCTTTAATCTGGAAAAAGATTTGAAGAAACTGAAAGAAGAAAAAGGGATTGCATAGAAATAAATGAGAAGTAAAGAAATAAGAGGAAAATAAATAAGAGCCGGTGGACCCGTGAGTGATGTGATAGCTCATGGGTCTGCCGGCTTTTAAAATTCATATTTTTGTACTTGAAATATATAGAATCATTTATGGCTATACAGTTATTGATATTTATAGGTTAAAAGCATATGATAAACCTTGACATACGACGTCAGCTTTTAGATGCTATTCTATTGCTAAAGGGAGGAAAGAATGATGCAGGAAAGCAGATTGTTTAAGATTGTATATCATTTGCTTGATAAAGGACAGGCTACAGCCCCAGAATTAGCAGAAAAGTTTGAAGTTTCGGTTAGAACAATTTATAGAGATATTGAAGCTTTAAGCGGGGCAGGTATCCCTATTTATGCAGAAGCGGGCAGAAACGGCGGCATACATTTGATGAATCATTTTGTTTTGGATAAAGCCGTATTGTCGGAGGAAGAAAAACAGGATATCCTTACGGCGTTACAAAGCATAAATACTACGCAGAATATCAGTAACAGCCAAACATTGCAGAAACTTTCTGCAATATTTAACCTTAGTTCAGAAAACTGGATTGAGGTGGACTTTTCCAGATGGGGAAATAAAGGAACAGATAATGAAAAATTTGAACTGCTGAAATCAGCGGTAATTCACCAAAAGTGTGTAAAAATAACATATGCAAGTTCATATGGAGAAGTCAGCGAAAGAATTGTCTGCCCATTAAAAATGGCATATAAGTCTATGTCGTGGTATTTGAAGGCATACTGTATGCAGAAACAAGATTACCGAATCTTTAAACTGACCCGCATTATAGATTTAAAGATTCTGACAGATGGTTTTTCCACGTATTCGTTTCCGGAATCAGATGGAGAATCCGGGCAAAGCTATCATACAATCATTCTTCGTTTTCCACAGAATATGGCATATCGGGTTTATGATGAATTTGATGGAACACAGGTAAGAAGGAAAGAGAATGGAGATTTAATCGTATCTGTCAAAATGCCAGAAGATGAGTGGGTTATAGGATATTTGCTATCATTCGGAACACAGGTAGATATTATAGAGCCTGCATATCTCAAAGAAATTGTAGCTGAACAGGCAAAGAAAATTTACGAGAAATATAAAACATGACATAGGGTGTCAGTATATATGTGATACAATTTGATTGTAAATTCTATTTTAAGTATACTTGAATAATGCAAACGGCACAGCGAAGCCGAAAATAAAAACTATATTAAGATACAGTGTTATGGATGTGAGAAAATAAGGGACACTATTTTTGTGAAAAAGAAAGGAATTAACATGGGCAGACCAACAACGAAAACAGATTTATTGACCGCAGCAGCTACAAACTATGAAAAATTAAATGTTCTTATTTTAGGATTAACGGAAGAAGAACTGAAAGAGCCTTTTAATTTTGCGGGAGACACAAAAAAGAAAGAGGCTCATTGGAAAAGAGATAAGAATCTTCGAGATGTTCTAATCCATCTTTATGAATGGCATCAGCTTTTGCTTAACTGGGTGCAGTCAAACCAAAAAGGTGAAAACACGCCATTCATTCCACAGCCTTATAACTGGAAAACATATGGGGATATGAATGTGGAGTTTTGGAAAAAGCATCAGCACACATCACTGGAAGATGCAAAGGTGATGATTCAAAAATCCCATGTTGAAGTTATAAAGTTAGCTGAAACATTTTCTGATGAGGAGCTTTTCTCTAAGGGCGTGTATAAATGGGTTGGAGGAAGCACATTGGGTTCCTATTTTGTCAGCGTTACAGCAAGCCATTATGATTGGGCAATGAAGAAGCTAAAAGCACATAAGAAAAATTGTGCTGCTATGTGAGAAGGAAAAAGTAGAAAAAGCGGTCAGTGCACATTTGTGCACAAGTCTCTTTTTCTACTTTTTCTAATTACTCTACCGCCAATAATCCACCTCATGCGGCAGTTGTATAGTTTTCGCATGAAACACCGGCTTATCTCCATTTTTTACCTGTTTCTCATAATCCTTCAAAGCACCCAGCGCATATTTGCTGAGGATGATAATGACCGGCATGTTGATGATCGTCATTCCGCCCATCGTTACATCAGCGATATCCCACAACAGTCCGGCATTTAAGCCCGCTCCTACGAAAATAATCAGCGATGCAACAATTCGGTATATAATCATAAAATTCTTGCTGGGCGTATGTCCGAACATATAATTGAAAATATGGTCCACATAGAACAGGTTTCCAAGCAAGGTAGTGAATGCAAACAGTATCATGGATACTGTGATAAACATCGGTCCGAATGCTCCGAGAGTACTTCTCAATGCCTCCTGCACATAAGGCGCCCCGGACAGTGCCTCCGTAGGCTCAATGCCGGAACACATACACATAAATGCAGTCGCAGAGCACAAAAGCAGTGTGTCAATAAATACGGACAAGACCTGTACGAGACCTTGGGCAGCAGGATGGTTGACATCTGCGGAGGCAGAGGCATTTGGCGCGGAGCCAACACCGGCTTCGTTGCTGTACAATCCACGTTTGATACCGTACATGACACAGGAACCGCTGAATCCGCCCATAATGGACCCGACATCAAAAGCCTCACTGAAAATACGGGAGATGACGGACGGAAGATATGTGATATTCAGTACAAGCACCACCAGGGAAACCAGGACATACAGAAGCCCCATCACCGGAACCAGTACACTGGTAATTTTTACGATACGCTGACCGCCGCCCAACAGGCAGTAGCCTACGATGACTGCGAGAATTAAGCCGATGATCCAGGGAGTGATATCAGGGTTATAAAAGCTGTAGGATGAAAAAGTGGACTGCAGGTTGTAAGAAGCCAACATATTAAATCCGAATGCATAGGTCAAAATTAAAAATACTGAAAATACGAGTGCAAGCGGACGGCTGTGAAGGGCAGCCTCAATATAGTAAGCCGGTCCGCCATAGCTTCCACTTTCGCCGCGTTTTTTGTAAATCTGTGCCAGAGTACTTTCAATAAAGGCAGAAGCACTGCCGATAATAGCGATAATCCACATCCAGAAAACGGCGCCGAACCCGCCCAGACAGATGGCAGTGGAGACCCCGACGATATTGCCGGTGCCGACACGGGAAGCGGTGGAAACCATCAATGCCTGGAAGCTGGATACTTTTCCGTCTCCTTCCGAGGGTTTTTCCATAATCGCCTTAAACGCCTGCTTAATCATGCGGAACTGCACAAAACGAGTCCGTATGGTAAAATAAATTCCGCCCAGCAGCAATAGGATGATCAGCAGTTTTCCATACATAAAATCACTGATCCATGAAACAATTTGTGAAATCATAATCGTCCTCCTTCGTATTGTGATAAGGAAGTGCGCTGATGCGCACGCAGGTCATCAAACCTTCGGTTTGGTGACAACTATTGTAAGGAAGTGCGCTGATGCGCACGTAGGTCATCAAACCTTCGGTTTGGTGACAATTATTATGTTTATTGTAACAGAAAACCAGACCTGCTCACAACACTTTTATATAGAGATAAATAAATTTTCGGGAAGGACTTAAATTCTTTCTCACCATGTGAGAAAACTCCCGATAAATATTCCAGGCATGCTTCGTATCTTCTTTTGTCACTGTTTTCTGGTAGAACATGGTTTCCAATACCGTCTGGTACAGCCATTCCAGGGAATCCGAAGGAAATTGCGGAAAATAATCCCGCAGCATTTGGAATCCTTGAGGACTCAGGATATCGGTCTTATCCATGCCCTGAAAGACTGCAGTATCGTAAATCGCACAGTACATACGCCGGATTCCGGCGCCTTGGCGGATAGTGTGAAACTGTCGGTATCTGTACTGCCGCCGCAGAGCCGCCAGAGCAAAGAAAAGCAGGAGTACAATCACAAGGCAGATGACAATTGCCGCACAGATCTGTAGGAGCAGCAGGCCCCATCCGGCAGTATTGCGGGTCCAGGAGCGTCCGCTCTCAGATATGGCGGGCATGCCGGCTTGAGGACGCGCGCCGTGATAGGACAGGGTATGCTCCTTGATTATCCAGGTTCCATTTTCAATGCTGTCATTCCTACTGACAAGGGACGGACCGGCTTCGTCTGATGCGGCAAAAACTTCGCACCATGCATGCCCCATTTCGCCGGTTACATTGGCGGTGTACCTGCCGTCCTCCTGCCGTTCAAAGGCAGATGCCGGAACCGCATAGCCTTGGACATAACGGGCCGGAAATCCCCACATGCGGTACATCAAGGTGGCTGCTGTGGCAAAGTGGACGCAGAAGCCACGCTGGTTGTCAAACATGAAGTATTCGGCAAAATCTTTTCCGTCAGGCGTGGGACCAGGTTCATAATCATAAACCGTGTGTTCCTCAAAATCCTGTTGAATAAAGTCAGAAGCATCAGCTAATGTTGGCGGAGAAGTCTGCTCACAAAATTTTTTCAGCCGTTTCAGCTCACCCGGATATTGCAAATAGATTTTCCAGGATACTGCATTGGCCTCACTCCATTTGCTGTTGTCATAGAATACACCGTAGGCAGAAGGATAGTATACGGTATCCTCCGGCTTAGAGTCCAAAGTCAGAGTCAGTTTTGTGCTGCCGTCCGGCTGAAAATATGACAAGGCATTTAGATTCGGCAACACATCTGCGTTGCTGCCGCTGCTTTCAGAAGGAGAGTCAAAGGGATTTCGACTCTGGTCAGACTGCTCAAAGGGATTATCAGGAAAGACCAGGCTCAAGCCGTTATTTTGAGTTAAGGTATTGTCTTGATTCAAGGCATTATCCTGAATTGATGTATTATCCTGATTCAAGATATTTTCAGGATTCGCTTCCTCTTCCGGGGTTGGAGCATCTTCGATATTTTGCGATTGCTCAGACTCGGCTTCATTTTCCGCAGGAGCTTCATTTTCCAAAGCAGCATCATTCTTCTGTGAGGTCCGGCTGCGGGTGTTTCGCTCTGCCTTTGCCTGCTCGTAGGAATCCTGCAGAGGTTGAATCCATCCGGTTTTGATGGAGTCGCGGGTACGGGCATAGAATCCATCCGCGGGCTGTTTGTACTCTTCCAGAGGACGGCTCAGCGATGCGGATAGGAGAACAAGCAAAGCCAGGATAGCTGCGGCGGACAATCCTTTGAACAGTGCGGCGCGTCCTTCCTGGCAGCCGCAGACTGACGCGTAAACTGAGCCGGAGAGGATGAGCAGCCAGCAGGATACTTCGGAAGGAACCTCTGCGATAATCAGTGCGAATGCCGCAGGAGCCAGGAGCAGAAGAAATGCAAATAATTTTCCTTTCCGGATATGGAGTATGAGGCTCCAGATAAATAAAAGGGGCAGTAAGAAAATGGCAAACATGAAAGCCATTTCAAGCTCTGGCACTGGCTGAATGGGGTAGGGATAAGCATCTGGGTTCTTTACGGACAGGTACGCGTTGGCAGTCAGGTTAAGCACATTGACGGCCGCGTCCAGATGCAGCCGGATGTAAGCCCCCGCAAGACATAGGAGCAGAAGGAAGAGAATCCCTTTTCGGACAGCGCGCAGAGGGGCGTTCCATAGCAGGACGAAAATGGCGGTAAAAAGGAAACAAAAGAGATACAGACGAATAGTATCCGTCTCAATAGGAAGGACACTCGTCAGACTTTGCCACCAGGAGAACACAAAAAAACAGACTGCCAGCAGTTGTACTATCATGAGTAGGAAATGAGAAGTTTGTTTTTGAGGCAGATATTTTATGGTGCGAAGTTCGTCTATGCTGGAGGGATATGTATGATTGGATGCATTCTGGCTATCTGCTTTTTGCGCAGATGATAGATAAACTTCAATCCCATCCCGTACTTTTTTCTTTCGCTTCATGTGGGTGCTCCTCCAAATTATAATTGCAGCAATTCCTGGGTTTCTCCGTTTACAGTGAGGGTTCCATCCGCATTTAAAATGACGATGCTGCTGAAACTTTCTCCTCGAAAAGCATCTTCATAGCAGGTCTTTTCCAGTTTTTCATTCTGAAAAGGCTCGGTTGACAGCAGACGCCAAATCCATTCATAGACAGCTTCCGCCGTATTGACCCGCCATTTGACAACCTGTCCGCTTTTTTCCTCGAACCATGCTGCCATATGAATGCATTTTTCTTCTAAAAGGGTGATGGAGAGAGAGGCTGCCTGCTCCAACAGTCGGTTGAATCTGGCGCTGTCCGTGTCTGTAAGGGGCAGACGAATCCATAGAAGTACAACACAGCCCATAGGAAATCCATGTTCCTTGACCATCAGGTTATCCTCTTTGGCGCTCAGCTTCCAGTGGATAGAATGGATGGAGTCAGGAGGTCGGTATTCGCGGATTTGATAAATCTCACTGGGGTCGTCTCCGTGTTTTTCTGTGGAATATTCGTCGGCATCCGCAAGGAATTCCCGTGTGCGCCGTGTGATTTCCAGCGGCATCAATTCAAAAGGCGGCATGATTCCGACAGTTCTATGCTGCTGCAAAGACAATGTTTTGCAGAAAATCCCAAGCATATCATACAATATCAAGGAGTCCAGCCGATACTCGATTGTACCCGCGTACTGAGATTCCAGCTCAACTTCCAGTTTTTCTTCTTCCAAAGGTGCAAGCTCGGCAGGCGCATATTTCAAAGATATCCTCTTTTGTTTGTTAGAAACGTGTTTTGCGGCCAATCTCGTTTGCGCGGCAGAACGATTTTTGCGGAGTGCACGAACAGATTTTTTTGAAAAATGATTTTTCACCTGTGTTCGGATTCGGTATTTGATACTCCAAATCTTAGAACGATTTTTAAGGACAAGGGTACCTGAAAAACGTTTTCCCCGTTCTGCCATGGCAGGAAATCTTCCGAATTGTATGGAAATATTTCGTCCTGCATTCCAGAGAAAAAGGAAGGAACAGAAAGGGTAGAAGATTTCCAGAATTAAAAGGCCCGTCCAGATATGCCCGTCATACATAAAAAACAAATAGAGGCTGAATAAAACAGCCAGTAAATAGCTGATGATTCGTACTATCATAATTGATAAATTCCTCCATACTAAGGGATGTGGTCCTTGCGGCGCAGCATTTGCACTAAAGACACATCGAACCATAGCTTTTTATTTCTTAGAAATTGCAGGCGCCGCGGTGTGGTCAAGAATCTGTTGAATCAAATCATCTGCAAGGATATGTCCTACCTTGGCCTTTGTACTCAATTGAATCCGATGAATAGCAACTGCAGGAAATACAGACTTCACATCGTCCGGAATGACATATTCCCTGCCGCCTAAGTATGCGCTCGCCTTTGCCATGGCGGTCAGCGCGATGGTTCCGCGTGGGCTTAACCCCAGGGAAATCATTTCTTGCTCGCGGGTAGCCTTTGCAAGCCGGGCAATATAAGAATAGATGACGTCATGTACATAAATTTCACTTACAAGTTCCTGTGTTTCCAACAGACCATCAGCGGAAAAAACACGTTCTGCCCGTATATCCGCCCGGCCAAACTGGTTGCGCTTTAAGATATCCACCTCTTCTGTTACGGTGGGGTAGCCCATTTTTACGCAGATCATGAAACGGTCTAACTGAGATTCGGGAAGAAGCTGCGTCCCGGCCGAACCGGTGGGGTTCTGTGTGGCAATGACAATAAACGGATTTCCGACACTTCGGGTGGTGCCGTCCACGGTCACGTGCCGTTCTTCCATGACTTCCAGAAGTGCGGACTGTGTCTTGGGGGATGTTCGATTAATTTCGTCTGCCAGCAGGAGATTACACATAACAGAACCCGGCTGATAGACGAATTGACCGGTTTCCTTCTGATAAATAGTAAAGCCGGTCAGATCCGCCGGGAGTACATCGGGAGTGAACTGCACCCGGTTTGCCCGCAGCCCCATGGCATGGGAGAATGCAAGCGCCATAGTCGTCTTGCCTGTGCCGGGAATGTCTTCCACGAGAATGTGTCCCTTTGCAAGAATTGCCATCATAATCTGCTCAATAATATTTGTCTTTCCGACCACCGCTTTTTCCACCTGTGAAATGACTGCACGGGGAGTAGCGGTGAAATCTGTATTTTGTCTATAGTCTGCCATAGCTGTGTCCTTTTCTTATGATACTGGTTGAAGGTCGGTCTTCGGAACCGCTTTTGTTATGTACTATCATACCATAAATAGAAGCTGTGTAAAGTATTTCAATATTTTAATTGCCAAGCAAGACGGGATAGTCTTACTATGTGTTGTAAAAGTGATACTTTTGTAATATACTAAAATAAAAGAATGGTGACCATTATGCCAACAATGACGAAACCTGTCAAATCTGCCAGTTTCAATATGCGTATTGCACCAGAAAAAACACCGACCAGGAGAAGATAGAAAAATGCTTGAAGATAAACGGGGAAGAAGACTCGATAAATACGTAACGGATTATGTTGTTTTTGATTTGGAAACAACAGGAACAAATTGTATCAATGATGCGGTTATTGAAATTTCTGCTGTGAAAGTGCAGAAAGGCAAGGTGGTGGACGAGTTTTCGACATTGGTCAACCCGCAAATACCGATTCCATTTTATGCGACAAAGGTCAATCATATTGATGACAGTATGGTTGAAGACGCACCGTTGTTTGAGACGGCGCTTGCGGATTTTGATGCGTTTGTCGGTGATATGATTCTGGTAGGACATAATATCCAGACATTTGATATGAAATTTATCTGGCGGGATGCGGAGAGATACTGGGGAAAAACGATTTCTAATGATTATATTGATACGCTGCCGCTGGCAAGGCTGTGTTTGCCGCAGTTGTCGAATCATAACCTGCATGACGGAGTCCGCGGTTCGAAAGACACCAGACGCGGGAGACCCTCCGGATACAGGCTGGTGGATTTGGCGTCTTATTATCATATCACTACAGACGGAGCGCACCGGGCGCTTGCGGACTGCCGTATGAATCAGAAAGTTTTTGAGAAACTAGGAGGTGAACTGGCTTCGCCGGAGGTCAGGAAAAATATGAAAATGTGTCCCAAGTGCGGACAGATTTTGAAAAGGCGCAGCGGGAAGTATGGCGAGTTTTGGGGATGCAGTGGTTATCCAACGTGCCGGTATACGGAAAATGTATGAGCAGGCAGTGTAAAGTATCGTATGAAAAAAGATGCGGGCAAGGAGACATGAATCTGTAAAGCAGATTGTTTTACAAAAACAGGGAGGAATACAGATGATTTCAGGAGCATTTATGGTCCCTCATCCCCCATTGATCGTACCGGAGATCGGAAGGGGAGAGGAAAGGAAGATTCAGAATACGATTGATGCATACCATGAAGTGGGGCGAAGGATTGCCAATCTCAAGCCGGAAACTATCGTCCTTTTGTCACCCCATCAAGTGATGTATGCAGATTATTTTCATATATCACCTGGGGAAAGAGCCAAGGGAGATTTCAGCCAATTCAGAGCCGGCCAGGTAAAGATTGAGGCGGATTATGATACGGAGTTTGTGGAAAACCTGTGTAAGCTTGCAGAAGCCGGGGATATTCCGGCAGGGATTGCCGGGGAACGAGATCGGCGTCTGGACCATGGTACGATGGTTCCGCTGTATTTTGTCAATCAGTATTGGAAAGACTATAAATTGGTAAGAGTCGGTCTATCGGGGCTTCCTCTTACGACGCATTACGAGCTGGGACAGCGCATACGGGAGACAGCGGAGGTTTTGGGGCGGAATGTTGTTCTGATTGCAAGTGGAGATTTATCCCACCGGCTGAAAGCAGACGGCCCTTACGGATATCAGAAGGAAGGGCCGGAGTATGACAGCCGTATCATGCAGGTCATGGAAAGCGGCTATTTCGAAGAATTACTGGAGTTCTCCGAAGACTTCTGTGAAAAAGCCGGGGAATGCGGGCACCGTTCTTTCACCATTATGGCCGGAGCTTTGGACAGGATAGGGGTGGAAGCACAGCGTTTATCTTACGAGGGACCATTCGGCGTGGGATATGGTATCTGTATGTACAGCATTCGAGGAAGAGATTTGCAGAGAAATTTCAAAGAGCAGTATGAGGAAAAAGAGAGGAATCGGATTTTGGAGCGGAGAAAGCAGGAAGATTCCTACGTACAGTTGGCTCGCAGTACGATAGAGGAGTATGTACGGGCAGGAAGGAAGATAAAAGTACCGGAGGGACTTCCGCGGGAAATGCAGGACCGCCGGGCTGGTGTTTTTGTCTCTATTAAAAAAGAAGGAAGACTTCGAGGCTGTATTGGTACGATTCAGGCGGTGAGAAAATCCATAGCAGATGAAATTATAGAAAATGCAGTCAGTGCGGCTGTCAGAGATCCCAGGTTTTCTCCTATTGAGCCGGAGGAGCTGGATAAACTTGTCATCAGTGTGGATGTGCTTGGAGACACGGAAAAGATTGATTCGCCTGACATGCTGGATGTGAAGCGGTATGGCGTGGTGGTGACAAAGGGATATAAGCGCGGTTTACTGCTTCCCAATCTGGAGGGCGTCGATACGGTGGAGGAGCAGATTGCCATTGCTAAGCAGAAGGCAGGAATCGGAGAATATGAGGAAGCGGAATTAGAAAGATTCGAGGTAGTGCGGCATTATTGAGAAGTTAAATTGGGACAAAATGATTTTGCGTGAGAATATCTTTATGTAGGAAGGAAGCGTGCTTGGATATGAAAGCAGAGTGTCAGGTCTGTTTCCATCATTGCAGTTTGGAACCTGGACAGAGTGGAATCTGCAGAGCCAGGAGAAATGAAGGGGGAAGGATTATCTGTGAAAACTACGGACAGATTACATCCCTGGCATTAGACCCTATTGAAAAGAAACCTTTAAAAATGTTTCGTCCGGGCAGTATGATTTTGTCTGTGGGAAGTTATGGCTGCAATCTGCGATGTTCTTTTTGCCAAAACCATGAGATTTCCATGGAGGGGTCCGAAAAAGTAGAAAAATTTTTCGTTTCACCAGAGGCATTGGCGGGGAAGGCGCAGGAATTGGAAGAAATGGGAAATATCGGTGTGGCATTTACCTATAATGAGCCGTTGGTGGGCTGGGAATACGTGCGGGATACCGCAAAAATGGTCAAGGAAGCCGGTATGGATAATGTGTTAGTGACCAATGGCAGCGCGTCTATCGAAGTATTGGAAGAATTGATGACATATATAGATGCTATGAATATTGATCTGAAAGCATTTCGGGAGGAAACCTACCGAAAGCTTGGGGGAGACTTGGAGACAGTAAAGGAGTTTATCACTCGTGCGGCAGCAGATTGCCATGTGGAGCTGACCACCCTGATTGTGCCGGGGGAAAATGACGATGCGGCGGAGATGGAGGAAGAGGCGAAATGGATTGCCTCCCTGGGAAAGAATATTCCGCTCCATGTGACCCGTTTTTTTCCACGGTATCATATGAAGGACAGGGATGCAACGGAGGTCAGGAGGGTATATCGGCTTGCCCAGACGGCCGGAAAGTATCTGGAAAATGTGTTTGTGGGGAACTGTTAATTGTTATAGCGCTATTGATTTCACAATACTTTTGCTATCTCGACAATAGAAAGGGCTTATGGTAAAATTATTTTACCGAAAGAGATACCAAAAGGGAATAACCTGAAAGGGAGAAGGAGAATAATGGAGATTATGACTGATAGACAATATGACGGAATTTTACAGATGATTGGAATGATTCTTGACGGATGTAAAGATATTGAAGAAGCCAAGAAAAAGATTGCGGAGCTTCGGAAAGACTAAAAGGAAAAAGATGAATAAATAGAATGTTATCATAATGAGGAGGATTAAAATGGAGCAGTTGTTGCAGGAATTTAAGGAGGACCTTGCAAAATTTCGGGAGATGACGAAAAAATTTTATGCAGGTGAGGTCAGTCAGAAGGATTATAAAGGATTTTCCGGCGGCTTCGGAAGTTATGCACAGCGGGGTGGCAAGGCGAGCATGCTCAGGCTTCGTATGCCGGGCGGAAGGCTGACAAAGGAAAAGCTGAAATTTGTGGCAGATGCAATCGATGAGTATCAGGTGAAAAAAGTGCATTTTACAACGTGTCAGACGATACAGTTCCATGATCTGAGCGAAAAAGATGTGTGTGATATTATGGAAAAGGCATTTGACGTGGGAATCATCACAAGAGGCGGGGGAGGGGACTTCCCAAGAAATGTGATGGCTTCGCCGCTTTCCGGTGTGGAGCAGGGAGAATATTTTGATGTGACGCCTTATGTGGAGGCCGTATCCGATTATCTGTTGGGGATGATTAAAGCAGTAAAGATGCCTCGAAAATTGAAAGTAGGATTTTCCAATTCCCCGGCAAATGAGACGCATGTTACGTTTCGTGATTTGGGATTTGCAGCGAGACCGGACGGTACATTTGACGTGTACAGCGCAGGCGGTTTGGGAAGAAACCCGAAGATGGGTGTGCAGGTGGGAGAACATGTGCAGCCCTCAGATGTGTTGTATTATGTAAAGGCTATGATTGAGACATTTCTTGCACACGGCAATTACGAAAACCGCGGAAAGGCAAGGACACGCTACATGCAGGAATCATTGGGGACAGACGGTTACAAGGCAGCTTTCCTGGAAATGTTGGAAAAGGTAAAGGGAGAGGACCTAAGCATTGCGGTACAGGAATATCGGGTAAAGAAACAGGGAGACGGAACTAGGGTTTCTGGAAATCGTATCATTGCACAAAAGCAGAACGGACTCTATGCGGTAAGCTATCATCCTGTCGGCGGCGTGCCGGAGCCAGGAAAATTTGCGGAAATTTATGCTGCAATCGAACACATGGAGGATGCAGAAGTACGGATCGGACCGGATGAAACCATATATATTATTAATCTGAGCGGTGAAGAGGCGGAAAAAGTTTTAGCAGTGACGATTGACAGCGCACAGAATCTATTTGAGACTTCGGTGGCATGTATCGGAAGTGAAATCTGCCAGATTGGGCTTCGCAATTCCCAGGGTGTGCTGTCAGATATTATTTCAGAGGTGAAAAAATATGATTTTGCAGATGGTGTGCTGCCTCAGATTCATATTTCCGGCTGTACGTCATCCTGTTCAGCACATCAGATTGGGACGCTGGGCTTTCATGGAGGAGTGAAGCGGGTGAATGATGTGACGGAGCCTGCATTTGCTTTCCATGTAAATGGCGCTGCTGCAGAGGGCGAAGAGCGTTTTGGAGAGGAATGGGGAATGATACTTCAAAAAGATATGCCTGCATTTTTTGTGGATTTGGGACAGGCTGTTGCGTCCGAGAATACTACTTTTGAAAAATGGTTTGCAAAAGAACCGGGGAAACTGCGGGCCGTTGCGGAGAAATATCTGCATTAAGGACTTGTTACAAAGGTAAATGAAAAAGCGTCCTGCATGGAAATGGTTTCACATCCAGGACGCTTTTTTATTGGATTTATCATTACAGCATCAGAGCTTACAGTACCAGCGACGGTGCGGAATATACACGCGCTCCCAGTTCATTATCAAGCATATACAGGCTCTTGGGGTCGTCTCCGAACAGTTCATATTTCTTAACAAGACCCTCCGCATTCGTTTCCTCCTCACCCTGTTCTTTTACAAACCAGTCAAGGAACTGCATGGTACGGAAATCTTTTACAGAAAATGCAGCGTCATAGATGGCATGGATCAGGCCGGTTACAAACCGCTCATGCTTCAGACCAACCACCAGAACAGACTTGTGGCTTGTGATTTCCGCCGTTGGTTTGTTAATCGTTTTCAAAACGGCTTTGATACCATTATTTTGCAGATATTGTAAAATCAGCATGGCATGGTCGCGCTCTTCCTGGGCCTGGATTTTGTACCAGTTGCCGAACCCGTCCAGCCCTTCATCATAGAAATAGTTTGAAAAATCCAGATACAGATATGCGGAATATAATTCTTTGTTAATCTGGTCGTTTAATAATTCGATTACTTTTTGGTCTAACATTTTGGTATTCTCCTTTTTCACTTTATCCGTACCATATTATACACGCCTGATTTTATTCTGTAAACCGATTTTAAAACAGATTTTTGCAGGTGGTTGTTTTTATCAATTCTTCATTCAATCCCCTTAATCCGTTCCACTACAGCCTTTCCTTTTTCCACCTGACGGCAGGTCACAACCGGTACGCTTATGCAGATTAGGAGTGTCAATACAACTGCGGCAAGTAATGGCAGTACCGGAATCTGAAATGTGCTGCCCATATAATTCATGGATTGAAATAAATAATAGGTCACGCCAAGTCCTGCGGTCATTGTGATGAGCCAGGCTCCGCCTGCATAGAATATGCCTTCCAGAGCCAGCATTTGGTTTTTCTGTTTATCGGTCATTCCAACACTTTCCATAATGGATAGCTCCATCTGGCGGCTTTGGATACTTCCGATAAAAGTATTCATATAATTCATCAGTCCGATGAATGCCAGGATAAGTACAATGCTGACACCAACCTGCGCAAGATTTCCCTGTGCTTTCTTTACAGTTTTCATAAGCTCTATTTTAGATTCGTAGGAGTAGTCCCGTGACTGCGGAATCTCATTTGCAATCGAAAGCACTGCATTTTCCAGGTCTTCGTCATACTCTTTGGCATAGGAAATTCCTACCTTGTAAATAACGGGATTTTCCACGAAATCCGTTACGGCGAGATTGGAAACAATGATAACCGGAGGATATCCGAGCAGGGCATTGAAGTCATTGACATCCGTCAGTCCTGCAATGTCAAAGGTGCGGGTATTTTCCTGGCGGCCATATTCCGCGCAGGTGACGGTCTTTCCGGAAAGGTCCCGATTCCGGAAGGAAAGATCATTTCGGTACAGGATACAGGTTTTCCCACTCAGGAAATCTGATTCGTCCACGGGCTCGTCCATGATTTCGTTTAAGCCTTTCAAATCTGCCTCCGTAATTCCTACAAGGACAGTGCCAAAGTTTTCCGGATGTTCCTGATATTCAGCGATATCATCCTCATAGGAAATATCCATCCAGGTTTCATACAATTCCTGCATCCACTGGTCTGCAAAGTCAGGTTCCCAGGGAACGGTGACTTCCGTGTAAATGACGGGGTCTATCTCTGTAATGCCATCCAAAGCATTCAGTTTGTTAAAGAATTCCTTATCAAAAATCTGCACATGTTCCTCCAGATTTTCTCTATTTAATGTATCATTTTCCAGGAACAAATCCAGGTTCCGAAAGTTTCGGTTATACTCTCTCGAGCCCTGGGAGTGAATCAGTGTTACCGTACACAGGAATACTGCCATACTGGAGGCTAAAGATAACATCACGACACAGGTCTTTTTCTTGTCTTTTGTCATCTGCTTTGCAGCCATGCGCCAGATGAGACTGCGGTTTCGCCTGACAGAGTGACGTCCAACAGGCTTTTGAGTGATGGAAGGCCGGTAACCCAACGCTTCAATGGGTGAACACATGACCGCGATTTTTGCCGGTTTTTGGCTGGCCGCAAATACCGTGATTCCGACAAGAATCATGGTTAGGAGGAAAATAGCCGGATGGAAGGAAATCTCAATTCCGCCGATGTTCGATGCACGAATTCCCAGAGATTTCACGACAGCGGGAATCAGGAAAAAGGAAAGCGCACAGCCAAGGATGATTCCACCGCCAAGTCCAATCCCTCCAATCAGCAGCATTTGCCTGCGCATCAGACTGTAAATCTGCCGTCCGGTCATGCCGATGGTCTGTAAAAGTCCATAGTAGCGGATATTTCCCGCTATGGACAGATACATCATGTTATAAATCAAAAGATATGCGCACACGCAGATTACCAGTGCCAGCAGAGTTAGTCCGGTAAATATCTGCACAGAATAGCCCAAATCAGCCGTAAAAAACAGTCGTTGCTGTTTGCTCAATTCCATAGATTCTATAAAGTCATTTTGCTCTTCGGAGGTCATTATTTTTTTATTCATGCAAATGTGGCATCGTCCGGAAGAGACATCTTCATACTTCAATCCCGTTTGTTTATAGAATTTTTCTGATACATAGAACACCCCTTTGGTACCGTATCCGTCCCAAAATCCGGAAATTCGGAAAGTCTTCTCCTGGGTCTCGTCTTTTACGCCGTAGATAAAAGTGATAGAGTCGCCGATTTTTAAATCTGGATAGCCGCATTGCTCCAAGGCGTATTGAGTCACCATGATTTCATCCTCTTCCGTAGGATAAACCCCGGTAATGGTTTCTCTGGCAGGCGCCATCAGCTCATCCCAGTATACGGGGTCCGCGTAGATCAGCCCGATATTCGGCGTTTTGTCATAGGGCGTTTCGCTGACATAGCCGGATACGGCAGCGATACCAAAGCATTTTACATCAGAACGGTTTTGCAGCAATTCTATCTGCCTGTCTGTGGCACCGTACATGATGGCATCAAATTTGGCGCCGGCCAGGCGGATATTTTGAAGCTGGGCCATTTTAAAATAAGTTGCGCCAATGGTTAAAACGCTGAACAGCATAAACGAGGAGAGAAGTACAGAGAGAATCATAGTCAGGCTTCGGCGCTTGTTGCTTTTTAGAGATTTTTTTGCCATGCGCAAAACGATGGCCATATTGTTGTTTTTAAGCATGGCAGTCACTTCCTTTCGTGGCAATGTTGTCTTTGAAGGAATGTGCTGATTTGTCATGATTGTTAATGTTGTCTGTATTATTCTGCCTTGCATTGTTCTTCCCGCTTGCACCATTCACAATCAAGCCGTCTTCAATGCGGACAATCCGGTCTGCCATCTGTGCAATATCGTTGTCATGAGTGATCAAGACGATGGTCTGCTGAAATTGCTTCGCAATCATTTTCAACAGTCCCAGGACATCGTGGCTGGTTACGGTGTCCAGATTTCCTGTGGGCTCATCCGCCAGGATGATTGCAGGTTTTGAAGCCACAGCCCTGGCAATCGCGACACGCTGCTGCTGTCCGCCGGACAAGGTTCCAGGCAGAGCTTCCTGTTTTTCCTGCAATTTCAGAAGACATAAAATCTGCTCCACAAATTCCCGGTCAATGTGCCGTCCGTCCAGTTCGATGGGAAGCACCACATTTTCATAGACATTCAAATCCGGCACCAGATTATAATTCTGGAAGATGAAGCCCACCTTCCTGCGCCGGAAGATGGTCAATTCTTCTTTGGTCATGCCTGCAAGCGACCTGCCGTCTACAAAGACCTGGCCTGATGTCGGCTGGTCCAATCCGCCGACCATATGGAGAAGGGTACTTTTTCCGCTGCCGGATTTCCCGATGATTGCGACAAATTCCTGTTCCTGAACCCGAAAGTCTACACCGTCCAATGCTTTGACTGTATGACCGCCGAGATGATAATGTTTTTTGAGTTCTCTTGTTTCTACAATCCATGATTTCATGATTTTGCCTCCTATTTGTTACCCATCAGCGTTACACTATTCATGATGTGGTTTTGAATGATATCTTTAGGTGATGGATATATCTTATCAGGCAAAAATCACAAAGTAGTCACAATATGAGAAAATCACGGTTTTGTGATAAATCACCCATTCGGCAGATACAGGCTGAATTCAGCTCCTTCTCCAACTTCTGAGCGCACTTCAATATAACCGCCCTGCAGTTCCAGAATTTTTCTCGTAAGATACAGGCCGATTCCGATACCACTTTGTTCATGCACCTCTGGTTCACGGTAGAACCGGGTGAAAATTTCCGCCTGCCTGTCAGGTGCGATTCCCTTTCCGGTATCGGAAATGCTGATTTTCGTAAAGATTTCCTGACGGACGACTTTGATATGAATGTTTCCGGTGAGACATGAACGCCTGTCATTTTGAGACAGGCAGGCTTTGTCTGTCAGCATATATTTCACCGCATTATCAAGGACATTAAAAATGGCTTCCTCCGTCCACTTTCGGTCATGCACAAGAGGATAGCTTTCCGGGCAGTCCACTGACAATTCGATTTGTTTTTTTGCAGCAAGGGGAACAATCTCTGCCACGGCCTGTGTCAGAGTTTCGTACAGGTTTCCATGCTCACTTTGGATTCGGATGATTCCATTTTCCAGACGCGACATTTTTACCATGCTTTGAAGAAGGAAATCCAGTTTATCAGTCTGTCCGGCCAGATTGTTTAGAAATTCTCTTCCCTTTTCTGACAAGTTTTCTTCCTGTAGGAATTCCAGATACAGCTTGATATTGGCAATCGGAGTTTTGGTCTGATGGGAGATATCAGAAATGAGTTCTCTCATCTGTTTCTTTTCCGCAAGGTTTGCTTCTTCTTTTCGTTTTCGGATTCGCTCGGCCTGAGAGAACTTTACACCGCATTTCCCCCAGAGTGTATCCTGGATTTCCTCTCCATCAGTATTCACATCCGTGCCGGAAATGAGCTGGTCCAGTGCCAATTCTACTTTTTCTGAAAAAAGCCAAACCTCTTTTTTCAGTTGACGTATTTTCCACAGTGAGAATGCGGCGCTTCCCGCTGCCAGAATGATAAGTGCAATCATGAGCCAATCCATTGATATCCCATCCCATAAACATTTGATATATATCTGTGTTCCCCGTCTTCGATTTTTCCGCGAAGGCGGTTGATATTCACTGCCAGTGTATGTTTGTCTACAAACTGTCCGTTGCTGTCCCAAAGCCGTTCCAGAAGGATGCTGTAGGTCAGAAGCTTTCCTTTGTTGACGATAAATTGTTTTAAAAGACGCAGCTCCGTAGGGGTTACAGGGCATTCTGTTCCACGGACCATGACTTTTGCGCTTTCTAAATCAATGAACAGGTAGCCGTCATCAAAAGCGGAACCTTTTTCTTTTGCAGTCCGCTTTAGGATTAAATCTATTTTTTTTAAAAGGATTTTCATGGAAAAAGGTTTTGTGATATAGTCTTCCGCACCGGAATCAAAACCTGTAAGTGCGTCCTCCTCCAAATCCCGCGCTGTCAAAAACAGGACCGGAATGTCGTTTTGCTCTTTTATCCATCTGCAGAATAAAAATCCCTCACCGTCCGGGAGATTTACATCTAGCAAGATTAAATCCGGTACGGATTTGGTGTAATGTGTTTTAGCCTCAGATATGGAAGAGGCGGAGTATACTTTATAATTTTCTTTTTCAAGCGCATAGCAAAGCGCCTGGTTTAATTCGTGATCATCTTCTGCGAGTAATATGGTCTGCATCAAATTTTTCTCTCCGTTTCTGTATGAATTCGGGATAAGCCGTATTCATTTACACTAGTACGGCGGGTGATAGAAAACATTATAGTATTCTGTAAGGATTTTAGCATAAGCGGCCTCAAATCCGGTGAGCAATATGAAGCTGGCAAGCGGTATCTGCAATGTGCCAAAGCTTCTGGAAAAAGGCATCAATGTTACGCTGGGAACAGACAGCACAGCCAGCAATAACAGCCTGAATTTTATTGAAGAAATGAAATGCCTCGCAATAGCGGCAAAAGTAAAGAGCGGCGATCCGACTGCCGTAACACCGCAGCAGGCTCTGAAAGCCGCAACACTGTCAGGGGCAGTTTCTCAGGGGCGTATGGACTGCGGCAGCATAAAAGAGGGAAACAAGGCAGATCTGATTGTTCTGGATATAAGCGGGGCTCATATGCATCCGGTTCATGATCTGGTCAACAATATCGTCTATTCTGCATCAGGAAGCGATGTGATCCTGACCATGGCTGATGGAAAAGTCCTTTATGAAGAGGGAACGTATACTGCCATTGATATTGAAAAGGTCATTTTTGAAGCAGAAAAGGCAACAAAGCGTATTTTAAGTGCGCTGTAGCAATGATGTAGGAGGAAGTATGGAGAAAAAATCCTTTATTCAAGGAGCGGCAGTCCTGGCAGCAGCGGGGCTTCTGGTGAAAGTACTGGGGGCTATATTCAGAATACCTCTGGGCAATATGATCGGAGACAGCGGCATGGCATATTACAGCCCTGCTTACTATGTATATAACTTTTTTCTGATTCTGGCAACAGCAGGTATTCCTGTCGCGATTTCAAGAATGGTTTCTGAACGAGTCAGCTTTGGACATTTTAAGGAGGCTGATCGGGTTTTTAGGATTTCCAGAACCCTGATGCTGCTTATCGGTGGAGTTTCTTTTATCATCGTATTTTTTGGGGCGGGAATTATCGCGGAAATCGTTCATGTGCCAGGAGCGGCTCTTGCGATGAGGGCTATTGCGCCTGCCTTGATTTTTGTACCGGTTATGGCTTCTTACAGGGGTTATTTTCAGGGAATGCAGGATATGGTGCCTACCGCCATTTCCCAGGTAGTAGAGCAGGCCTTCCGCGTTGCTGTCGGTCTTAGCCTGGCTTCTTTCTTTTTCCACAGCGCGCAGGAGCTGACTGGGCCGGGAAGAGTCATTCCAGAGCAGGCAGGCGCGGCAGGAGCCACTTTAGGCGCTGCGGCAGGCTCCATCGGCGGCCTTCTTGTCATGCTTATCGTTTATATCATGAACAAGGGTAAGATCAAATCCAGGATTTCCAGGGAAAAAAGAGGCTTTCGCAGTGCAAGGGAAAGCAGCAGCGTTATTTTAAAAAAGATTGCTGCTATTGCGATCCCCATTACGATTGGAGCTGCCATTATGCCCATTGTCAATTTAATCGACGTGGCTGTAGTTGTCAGCCGTCTGGAAGCTTCCGGATGGGATAAAAATGTAGCAGAATCTATGCTTGGACAGCTTACATCCTTTGCGGGCTCTCTCATCAATTTCCCACAGGTATTGACCCAGGCAGTAGCTATGAGCCTGGTGCCTCTCGTTGCAGCAGCTTACAAGCAAAGAGATATGAATTATCTGCGGGAAAACGTGGAGACCGGCCTGAGAATGTCCGTCATACTGGGGCTGCCCTGCGCGTTGGGACTTTTTTCGCTGGCAGAACCTATTTTGGTATTGCTCTATCCTGCTCAGCGCGCGAGTGCTATCAGCGCTGCGCCATGTCTGATGGTAATGGCTGTGGGCGTTGTCTTTTTAGCTACTGTGCAGACTCTGGCAGGTGTGCTTCAGGGCGTGGGAAGGCAAATGATACCAGTCAGGAATCTGGCTATCGGAGTTGTAGTGAAAATTGTCGTCACATGGACGCTTACCGGAATCCCTGCTATCAATATTTTGGGAGCTGCCGCCGGGACCGTATGCGCCTATTTTATCGCTTCTGTTTTGAACATTATAGCAGTCCGCAAATATACAGGCTCTCGCTTTGATTTTATGAAAACAGCAGTC
>CANOBT010000066.1 GCA_947564305.1 uncultured Lachnospiraceae bacterium
AGATTCCCAGATATGTTTGAAATCATGATAACACATACTGTTGTATTTTGTAAAGCCTTTGCTTCCAGACTAAATGGCATCATAATCTCCCATAGTAAGAAACCAGTCTTGAAACATACCGACATCTTTCATTTTCATCTTATCATTAAGAATCCTTAGAATAACCGGAAATGGCTGAGGTTCCAAAAATTTAGGACATATAAAATATCCTGCTTTTCTTAATATCTCAGCTTCTTCAAAATGTTTCTGCATCAGGCATCCTGACAGCTCGACTTTTTCCTCCCTAAATTTCCTGACAACATGATCAATCAGATATTTTGCTGCCGCTTTTTTTCCTTCCAATATCAAAAAATCTACAATCATGCCACATTGGATGCCGTCAACACATGTTATTCTATAGATCAGATATCCTACCGGATTTTCACGATCAAATATCATCTTTATTGTATATCCTCTTATTGGAATTTCTAGATACCTCCATAACATATACTGCTTATCCCTGATTCCCATAATGGGATATTTATCCCTGACCATTTTCCAAAATACATCTATAAAATTCATATTACTTTTATCTATCTCCACAATTCGATAACAGTCTGAGCACTTTTCCATACAAGGATCATTACTAAATGACCGATGATCTTCTGCCGGCAAATCAATCCCTATCTTTTTTAAAGCTATTTTGAACGGCGAAAAAATCCTGATGTATAAAGGCATGGTTCCTAACACCTGAAACCCCAGCCTGTTGATAAATCCGCTATAGGAATTCGGATTCGGAAATCCATAACAAAACTGAATATCTGTATTTTCACACTCCATAAACATACCGGCTGCCAATGTTGTGAATATTTGTTGTCCCCTGTAACTTTCTCTTGTCAATGTATTAAGGGAAAGCACGGCCCGACAATCTCTGCTCTTCACTCGTACCTCAATCGGTATCGTAACATACTGCCCGGCCAAAACATCTTTCTTCGTATCATATGCCAGCTTGATTAATGCATTCCCTGCAGGATTCATAAAATATTGATGCTGCAAAAATTCCTCATGCGCAATTTCGGTATTGCCATACTGTTCTTCAATCATCTCTCTCATATCGTCTGCTTTTTCAGCAGAGTATTCTTTTTGCTCCCACATCATAATACCTCAACGACTGCTAATCTTTTCATTAATCCATCTCATTCATAGAAACAAATTCAAAAGAACTGACAAGCTTGATCAGCTTATTCCGACATCCTCTGATTCCCCAATACTGGATTAGTCTGTCTCTAATCGGCAGGGAAATACGCGGTGTATCCGCATCTATCTCCCATGGATGAATATACATAATACATGCATGTCCTTTGCAATTCATTATTCTGATACAACCGGAAATAAACCAAAATGGTAAAAACCTAAAATAGAATCCCCCCGAAAACGGAATATTAACTCCACATATCCGTATTGTAGAAGGCGGAAATTCTTTTAAAAAGCTCTTTTGATTATATTGCCTGGAAGAATAAATAAATCTCGGTGCACCGGAAACGCCATATAAGAAATTCTTGAACGGGAAAATACTACTATCATTTTGAAATCCCTCTTCCTGCAAAATTTCCAATGCCCAAAAAGATTCTTCTCTAATGGACCATGATGGCGCCCTGTAACTCTTTACCGGCATATGTATGATCGATTCCAGAATCTGCTTCGCTTTCCTGACATCCTGTCTGAATTCTTCTTTCGTTTGCTCATAAATCAGCTGGTGCGCATATCCATGCGACGCAATTTCATGTCCATCCTTTTTTATCCTCAATATCAACTCCGGATATCTTTCTGCAACACACCCCAACACAAAAAAAGTGCAATGTACCTGAGCCTTCCTTAAGATACGCAATAAAACCTTCGTATTCTCAACAACTCTGTTCTCCGCGCACATCTTATCGATACCGCTTGCTAAATTTGCATGATACCAGTCTTCCAAGTCAACACATAAAACATTCTTCATGTTTTCACCAGCCTTTATCGTTGTCTGTTACATTTTCATTCGCGCAGCAATCACTCTGTGAGTCTCTGTTTGCTATGCCAACATAAATAATTTTTCGACTTCCTTCTTATAATCCGTCTGCTCCTTTTTTGATGCAGCAATAGCATAATCACGCATCTGCTTTGGATGATCAAACAGATCAATAATATTTTCTGCCAGTATTTCCGGGCCGAACCCACAAATCCTGCCATCTATTCCATCGCTCACCTGTTCCTGCACTCCATGATGATCTACTGCCAATATAGTACATCCCAACACTTGTGCTTCTTCTATGGCAACACTTTTTCCCTCATAATGGGCAGTATGTACATACAGATCACACTGTGCATAATAAGGGTATGGATTATCCACCATTCCGAGGAGAAAAAAGCTCTCCTCCACTCCCATATTCCGAATATGCTCCTGCAGTTTTTTTCTAAGTTCGCCCTCTCCTAATACATACCATCGAAAGCGCTTGCCTTTTCCCTTTAAGATCTTCATTGTATTGATCGCTACATCAATTGCTTTCTGTGGAACCAAACGACCTACTGTCAATATCCTAAACCCATCATACTCGTCGGAAAATCCTCCGTTTTCCATAGCCAGACTAACAATTCTCTCACGATTAATAAAATTATAAAATACCGTAGTCTTCTGCGCACATTCAGGATAAACTGACAAAAACGCTTTCCGCACACTCTTTGAAACTGTAAAAATATGATCGAATTTCAGGTAACACTCCTCATCCAGCTTTCTGTTATAACCGGCTTTCCTATAATCAATATGTATAAATGCTGCCTTTCGCCTTGCTTTTACATGGGAAGACACATAATATGCTGATCCCCCTTCCAAATATGCTACTGCAAGATCATATTCTGCTTCCAGGCACTGCCCTCCATCCGATAAAATCTTCCATAAGAGCTTATCTATGCGGATATCACCTGCTTTTACCATATCAGTCAGATTCTTTACGAGATAACCCGCCCTTTTAAAGATTGTTCCACGAACTGCCATAGCCTTCGCTGTCGTTTTCATCAGCCGTATTTTCCCCTGATGATCAAGCACTGAAACGGGAAAATACACTTTATTGAGTACCTTTACCTCCTTTGGCAGCTGATCGATCAAATCCCCTTGTCCGGTGAGCACATATAAATGTACCGTATAATCTTGATAGTTTATCTGGTGGAGCAGTTCCAATAAAGCTTTTTCTGCTCCACCTCCAATCCCAAAGGTGTTGATCACAAACAAAATCGTTTTCATTTTTCCTCCGATATAAGACGGATCCATTGATCGACCACATTACTGATATCCAGATCTTTCCTTCTCTCCAGGCTTTTTTGGCGATAATGCACTCTTTTCTCCTTACTATGCAACAGCATTAAAATGGCCTCGGCCATTTTTCTCTCTCCATATTCAAGAGACTCAATACCATTGTATTTCTTTCCACTGCATACCGGAATCAATATGCCATATTCCTCCTCCGACACATCCTGCACTCTGTCTCCCATGACATCTAAAGATGGGGCTAATATCTCCCTGGCTCCCGAGTGCACATCAGCCGCAATACAAGGGATTCCACAGCAGAGTGCCTCTGCCAGCGCATTGGGATATCCCTCACACAATGATGACAATATAAAAAGATCTGCATTGGCAAGATACCAAAATGGATTCTTCGTCCATCCAACAAAATTTACCTGTTTCTCCAAACCGTAGAAATTTACCAATCTTGTCAGATAATCTCTCAATTCACCATCACCGACAATCATCAGTGTTGTCTGTGGTTCCTTTCTTATCACCTCAGAAAAGGCTCTGATCAGATGCCATTGTCCCTTTTGTTCGCTCATTCTGCCTGTTGTAATAATCAGGTACTTACTTTGAAAAGCACGTTCATCTTTTTTTTCGCCGCTTTCTGGCATAATTTTCATTTCAGTCTCGATCCATTTGTAGTCAAACCCATTCACAATTGCCTGCACTTTGTTCCTGGGCATTCCAAGCTGCTTTAACAAACCGGATTTGATTTCTTTCGAAACAGAAACTATTTTATAGGCATAAACATATAAAAATTTTATGAAAATGAAAGATGCTATTCTATCCGTTATTTTGACATTCCCCGATACAACGTCACTTCGCAGCGATACAATTGTTTTACAATATTTATTTCCGGATAAAACATTGGATATATTAGAACTGTCCAAAAAGCTTATACAAGCATCATAATTGCCACTCTTTTTAATCTTACGCAAATAGAATGTTCTAGCTATAATGCTCTTCGTAAAATAGAAAACTCCTTTCTTTCTCGGTCGTGATAGAGACAAGATATTTCCCTTGTATGGAAATTCAATCAAGGACTCATCATTAACCAACAAATCGATATGCCAGTCATCCGGAAAATGCGTCACGATATTGGAAAGAGCTCTTTCCGCCCCGCCTCCGCATAATGCTTCAATTACAAATAACACTTTTTTCATCTTACCTGCATTCCCTCAAATTCATACGATTAATCAGTCCTTATTCTTTCATATAAAACATACACTTCATTTTGATATTTGATATCATACTGCTTTGTCAGTCTCTTCAATATTTTCTGATTTCGAATGGAATCATAGTTTTCCAAAACAACATAGCACGGACTATCATATACAAACATGTCATCTATTTCCTCTTCTATTTGATCGTTAATCGATACGAATGATTCCTGCGTCTGACAGTATTTATGATAAGGCAATAGTCCTGATGCACGAAGCCAATAAGGTCTTGTATTATAATTATACACACTATTACGCTCCTCCACAGGAATCTGTTCCAGGATCTCAGAAACCCTGTTCGCTGCAATATATCCATAAGTCTCCTTCCAATCTGGTGCGTAATCTTCTATAATATGGGCTAAATTCCCCATAAATGTCTTTTCCCGCTCAGGCGAATTGAGTCCTAACGCAAAAATCACCCTGCCTCCCTGCATAAACAATAAGCGTCCATTTAACATAAGCATACTCACAATCATTACACTAAAACCAATCTTCTTTATCCTTGAACTTACCTCCCTCTGTTTTTGCATTACTAACCACATATTAGTCAATACTGCCGGAATCATCAATTGATAATAATGTAGGTAACCATATCCCAACATCAGCGTACCGACCGTCATCACAGTACTGCAAACAGTAAGCAGACAGCATACCCTGTCACGCTTATGAAGCCAAACAGATAAAATTGCCACTCCCAGCAAAATAAATATCAAATTAAATCTTAGAGAGCCATTCCCACGTATTCCATAATAATAATTGAACGTAAATGTAGCATATAACATCTCTGAGAGTAAATGCTTCTGCGCATAGTAAATACAAACCGGAAGCACTGTCGCTATAAGTCCTGCCGCAAAGCCAACTGTACATAACAAAACGACGCGAAACTGTCTGTTATATATCAATTCTATCAATATAACTGCCATAAGGGCACACAAAAACCCGGCATTTGTTATTCTCATAAATGCTAAAAATCCAAATGAAGCGCCAAAGACAGCCGCATAAAGAAAGACTCTGCTCTCATTCCTGTACACAAATCTACAAAACAGATATAAGCACACAAACAGAACCGACAGGGAATATTCCTCACTCAAATTTCCACAGTCCCAGGTAAGCGCTGCCAGAAACAAAAAGCTTAAAGCAGAAACAACCCGAAATCGCAAATGATCTCCACATAAGATACAGCAGGTACGATCCGCAAAATATAAGGTAATCCATAGATTCAATATTTGCAGAAAAAAGATCCCTGTCCGCCCATACCATAGAATCTGCCCCAAATACTCTATCAAAAATAAATACGGCCCTTTATTATCAAATATATCCCTATACATAATCTGCCCTTTTGTCATACTCTGTCCGGCCATCTGAAAAAATGCCGAATCAGACCCGTAAGAATTGGTTGTTAATGGGCTTGTAGAGATTGAAAAAAAAAGAAGAAACAATATTCCCATTAGAAACATACACGAGTACCATATAGGAACATATACCCTTTTTCTCCAGGAGCCTATCCCATCTTTTAATGTATAATAAATTAAACTTGGAAAATAAAGCAAACATGTCAATACAGGATATACCGCATCTTCCAATAACCGCTGATTCTTTACCATCCTCTTACTTGAAATATATAAAATTGTATCTATCATTTTATATTTTAATTTCTGATCAAGCTTCAGACGTTGCATGATGTATGCCTGATAACCATATGGGTTTTCACGAAGTATACTGTCCATTCTTAAGGTATATCCGTCCTCAAGATACTCTGCCCTGTAAAAGCTTTCCTTCGTAATATACATTACCCCTTCCTGATCCAGGCGATCATATAAATAAGACTCCTTCACAAACTTTTCTCCGTGAAAAACCGGAAATTTATACTTTCTTATGACCGAGGTCCGATAAATGAGCATCGCATCTCCCTTTAGTCCATATTTTCTATAGGCGTCATACAAAGTACAGTATTGAACTGCTCCGTTCCAACGCGTGGTCGTTCTGCCATCCATTCCCTTTTTGGGAGATATAATCCCTATTTTATCGGGATGCTCATTCCATATTGCTATTATTCTTTCAACGCCATCCGCGTTCAACGCATCATCAGAGTCCACACAGGTAAACAGCCTTCCCTCTGCCAACTCTACTCCACGATTGTGTGCCTGTGCCTTCCCACTATTCTCCTGCCAAAAATATCGAATGCAGATTTTCCCTTCCTTCTCCCATTGTTCAACAAGAATTCGCGTATTGTCTACCGATCCGTCATCCACAATCACCCACTCAAATTCCTGACAAGTCTGCCTGCAAAGAGATTGATACAAAACAGGCAGACAATATGCTCTATTATAGGTCGGCGTAAAAATCGTAAGTTCTGTATTCATTTCACCCCCTCACAGGCTGATCTCCTGTTTTTCCATTCCCAAATCATAAGGTTCCTCTATATCCTGCTTAAAATGGTAACATACAAAATTCTCATCTTCGTAGTAAACATTTAATTTATCTGGATATTTCTGTTCAAAAAGCTTACACCATTCATAAGCTTTCGATTCCAAAATAACACGCCCTCCACTATAAATCTGGTTCAAGCTGCCATACTCTGACAGATCCTCCTGCGCTGCTGCAGCAGAAATCTCATATACTTCTATTTCATTATCCACACTTTTCCCCAACCAGGCAGGTCCCTGAAAATGATATCGTTGCCAATATACCAGCGGCTTTTTTTCCACATAAATAAAAACATTTTCTGTAGAAATGGAATACTCTCCTTCTTCGGTCCGATTGATAAATTCTGATATTTCTTCATGTTCTCCATATAGATCTACCTGACACAATTCTTCCTTCGGAGATATAATGGTATAACTTTTCTCAGGAAACTCTTCAAGAATGGAATTCGTTACCATGACTGCCGCCTCATACTCCATTAACTTGCAGTACGGAAACGTATGAAAAACGCCGAGCCAATTGGTTGCTGCATAAACTACACCGACAAGCGCCACAGACAGCACCTGTAAAATTTGATCTTTTACAGATAAAGCTGCCATGGAAAACAACAAATCGACTGGCATCCATACTACTCCAAGAACAAATACATGCCCTGAAGAACAGTGTCTGGAACCCGGAATGATCTGTGGAATCCCCAGACCGGATATATTACCGGTAACGACAATAACCATTGAACAGATGGACATCAGAACAATTGGCGGATATCCTTTGCAGATCTTTCCGATCTGCTTACCAAATCTTGATCGTCCTATCATACACAGCCCGATAACCAATAAAGTAATTTGAAAGATACGTCTTCCCCTATCTTCACCATACATTAATTTATATCCATGCCTATAGGTTTCCCGCGCAAGTTTTTCTGCTCTTATTATTCCTCGCGCCAATTTCTGACCGCTATCTGGTAATTTTTCTATTACTTCCAGATCATCAGCTCCTGGATCCAAAGGACCGTAACTACCATTAGCCGGTCCTTGTACCGCACCATCTGTCACCGTGGCTGCCTGCAATCCCCAACCGATAGAAGCCTCAAATGGAATCCCGGATATCAACGCACCTATCATTGGCATCATAGCGATCATACACCCCACTGCTGTTGCCCCGAACAAAGGAACAAAATAGTTAGGCCGTATCATTTTTCTCATATGAAACACCACAAACGAAAGACATAAAATGAATGCCATGATCGTCACATGAAAATGAATCATGATCGATGCTGCCAATGACATCATAAACAACAGCAGATTATCATCCTGCCATCCTTCTATGCCTTTCTGTTTATCGTACCCCTTCCCTTTTAAATATTTTATCAGATACAGGGCACATAGAAACTGTGTATAGAGCCCAAATTCCATAGAAAGCGTGGAAGAGAATCGATACATGCTATCCATAAATCTGTTCGTATCTAATGTCAAATATAATGCCAGCACGAAAATCGGCGAGTACCTCCAGCAAAATACTTCCCTAAGCAGACAATAAACAGAGACAAAAAAAACGATTGCATGAATGCACTGCAAAAACTTCACTATGCTATAAATTCGAATGCCAAACAAAGCATTCAAACAATAAATGAAACAATGCATTGCCTCCGGATAAACTCCTTCCGGAAAGATTTGCCCTTTGACAAGACTATTAACCCATTCATGATGATGTGACATATCCGGTTGACCATAAGTATGAATTTGAAGTACTCCACAGGAAAAATAGGCTACTCCAAATAAAACAACAAGAAAGAGAAGCAAACCTTCCACTTTACAATTTCTGATATTACAAAAAACCGTCCCTATATTTTCCAAAATATTGTTTTTACTCCTGATCGCCACCCAATACCGGCTGACTGACCACAGAAACACCCCATAAAACGGGATTACGACTACCCACTTATTCAAAACATGAAATAAGCCAAGCATCAGTACCACCGTATTCATGATCAAAACTTGAATCGTGACACAAAAGCTAAAACAATACTTTCTATTTTTGTCTTTTAAATGCTTTCTAAAAACAACACCTGGCCATACAAACATCAGAAACATATATCCTAAAAAAACTTTGCCATATTCTAATACCCAATATGTTTCCATACAAACTCCCTCAACCAGATTCAAAAAAATTCTTCCATTTATCCAGATACATTTGTGCAATCAATTTGCTGTCAAATTTCCTATAATATTTCTCTTCAATCGCCGGATAAAGTTCCAACGCAGAAGAAATTGTCTGAATGGTTTTCTCTAAATCTTCATCCGATCTTGTTAAATAGCTTGCCAATTCACCCGTTAAAATTTCATTTGGCCCATACGGGCAATCATCTGAAACAACCGGAACCCCGCAGATCAGCGCCTCCACCAAATTCATAGGCAATCCTTCTTGTTTGGAACAGGAAAGCAAAAGGGAAGCGCCTCGCAGCCACGGCTCCGGATTTTTCTGAAACCCGGCTATATGTACATACTCTTCTAAATTGTATTGATCAATTTGTTCTCTGAGCACTTTTTCCAACGGTCCTTGTCCTAAGTACACAAGGTCATATTCCGTATAAAAACTACCTTTATAATATAATTTCAGTGCCAATAAAGGATTTTTTTGATCCACCAACCTTCCCATAAAGAGGATATATTTTCGTCTGTATGGAGATTGTGCTTCCCTTCCAGGCTTTCTAATCATTTTGCATGGATTATAGATTGTAGTAATACTTTGAGGCTTTATTCTGTATCGATTGACCAATTCATCTTCTAAGCCTCTTGAAACCGTTACAATCTTTTTTCCTCTCAAAACTAATTGCAAACCTGCTATGTTTCTATAAGGAGATACGTCATTTACCCGATGCCACCTATTATGTATCACATACAGACATCTTTTTCCGACCTTCGTTAAAGAAGCCAGTAAATAGGAAGGCTGAAGATGTGCCGTTATCAACGCATATTCTTTATTCGCAATGAAGCTATTTACTTTTGGCACAGCCTTCATAATACCAAGCAACGCTTTAAAAGAAGTATCCCTTACGTCTATCTTTAACGAAAAGACATTAAGATACTCCGGTATTTCATAATCAGCCACTGTATCATAAACCAGTACAAAATCACTCTCGATTCCCATCTCTTTCAGTTGTTCCGCAAGATTCAGACAAACTCTTTCCGCCCCTCCCCCTGAAAAAGAATTCACAAAAAACAATGCCCTTATAAGTATCACCTCTTCCTTTATCTTAAAGCTTACGTAATATTTTCCTTCCTCTGATATAAATCCACCTTACTATTCTGAAAGACCACCGCCTTATCTCTTCCAGTATTTCATAAAACGGATAATATACGCAGCCAATACAAAATACTGCTTTTCTAAATAGGTCAATCCGGGAGAATATCCACAATCTCTTCTCAGCTGCTATCAACCGCTCGATATACTCTTTCCATTCAAGATTGTCAATCTGCTCTATCCCTTTCTTCCACTTTACCATTTCGCACAGAAGGATCCATTCCATCCCTTTCGCATCTGTCATTCTATTATTTTCAATATCATAATCCCGAATATAACTTAACACATTATATTTGTTTCTATAAAATGCAATTGACTCTGTTTTCTTCCTGTCTTCCCTCGCTCTTCTATAATAATACCAGTCTCGAGATAATACCGTAACATCTGCGCCGTTCGCTATGATTCTAAAGAGAAACAATGTATCCTCACCATTTGATATCTTTTCGTCAAATCGCACTGTCTGAATTGCTTTTCGAAGAATCAATTTCCCACCAATTGCATTAAGTCTAGTTGTGACACTTGCAAAAAGCTTAGGTTTCATTGCCTTATCATACTTCAAGTAACAGCTATCTCTAACATATGTTTCTTCTATTTTCCAATCTATTGAGTCTCTTCCCTCATCTTCTCTTATACAGTGAAATCCTACCGTTGCAATGTTTGTCTGATTTTCTTCCTGTAGTCTGTAGAGCGCTTCCAAAAGCTGCGGATGTATAAAATCATCGCTGTCCAAAAAAAATAAATATTTTCCAACCGCATCTTCTATCCCCACATTCCTCGCTGCGGACACCCCTTGATGCTTCTGATCAATACAACGGACTCTTTCATCCTTCTCACACCACTTTTCACATAACTTTCTGCTTCCGTCTGTTGACCCATCATCGATCAGGATCAGTTCAAAATTCACGTATGTCTGCTCTAAAACTGACTGCACACAATCATCCAGATATTTTTCTGCATTGTAAATCGGAACGATTATAGAGATATCTCTTTCTAACATTTTTGAATTGTTTTCCTCTCATATACCTGTTCTCTATACGCTAAGATCCCAAAAATGGAATTATTTTATCCTCTTAAATCTCAAATTTTCTATACTAAAAACCATATCGCATTCATAGGCAAGGCTCATATGATGTGTTGCCAATACGATTGTTTTATTTCCTTTCACCTGCCTGATGGAATCTATCACTGCTTTTTCCGTTTCCAGATCCAGAGCGGCAGTGGCTTCATCCATAACCAAAAGTTCAAAGTCTCTATACAACGCTCTTGCCAACGCTATCCTTTGCCGCTGTCCGCCGGAAATTGTCCTGCCGTTTTCACCAATCAAGGTATGTACACCCTCCGGCATCTTCATAACATCTTCCCATACCTGTGCGCACTTTAAGCATTCTTCTACTCTTTTCATATCAATCGTTGTTTCATTTGCAAAAAAAGCTACATTATTGCATATTGTCTCACCATTTAAATAAACTGTCTGTGGAATATAACTCGTAACGCTCCCAAGATTGGCTAAACATGGCCCTTCCTCATCCGTCTGTGCCACAATATCATAATCATCATACAGGATCTGTCCTGACTGCGGCATCAACAGTCCAAGGATCAAATCAAGAAAAGTTGTCTTACCGATACCGGAAACTCCCATGATCGCAACCGAACAACCTGCCGGAATCTCAATGGATGCATTTCGAAATATTTGCGCCTGGTCATTATAGGCAAAGGTAAGATTTTGAATCCGAATTCCTTTCTGGAGCGTTATGCATTTCTTCCTGCCACCGCCTGCACATTGTTCTTCTTGTTTGATAACCTGATAATTTGTCAGTTCCTCTCGCAATACTCCATATGACTTCTGAGAAAATTTCACATCGTTTAATTCACTCACAATCTCATATGCAATCGGTACCATTTTCATAAGCATTGTAAGATATACCAACATGGATGACAAAAAAGCTCCAATGTTTTTCCCCGGTCTCCATAGAAAAAAGGCAAGAATGCCAAACATGGCTGTCATAACCAGATTCTTCATGAACATGCCTATGATATTTTTCTTATATTGAAAATTTTGTTGAATCTGTGCATATTTCTTCCCTGCTTCCTTATACCTTTGAAGTACAGCTGCAAAATTATCGGCAATCTTAATTTCCTTAAAATTACCATGCGCGATCGTTACCTGTGCATTCGCCTTGATTGCATACATGCGGGAGCTTTCCCCATAAGTTTGTATCTGATTGCGATAATTAAAAAATACTACCGTCATCAACAGGATAAACGCAACGCAGCTGACCACTCCCACCCATTTCGATGTATAAATCATTACCACAAAATACCCGCACATCGCCAAAATGTCGATCCAAATATTAATACATTTGACAACAATACTCAGACAAACCTGTGGATCATTGCGGACCAACGCTAATGCCTGCATGGGATTCTTCCTATTATGCTGCGTCAAGTTCTCTTTTAATAACAATTCGCACATTTTCTCAGATACATTCTGCGCACCACTATAGATAAACTGATTATGCAGCCAATACTTATACAGATCAAAACCACCTTTCAACATCGATACAATACCCATAAAAAAGGTAAACGCAACAATCGATCTTGACGCCTGTTGTTCGCGCATTACGGTATTGATGATAAGAATAATAATAGAGAAATTGAAGAGATCCGTTATCGGACTGATCAAAGTCATGATGATCAGTTTTCTCAAAGTCTTTCGTTCTTCCTTCTCCAAAATTCCGACTAAATAGTTAAACATACCTATCATACTGAATATACCTCAATCACTTCACCTTAATTACTCATGATTCTTTCCATTAGCCAAAATGGCATGATTCTGTATAAAGATAAAAAAGCGTGACGAAATCTGGGTAACCTGACCGCTTCTAACAACCTTGGCTGCAGTATATCCTCTTTCTCACATGCAAACCAACAGACTTCATTCTTGATTTCATCCCAAATCTCTTCTGCCAGATCGGAATGAACAATCACCAGAGAGGTTCCCATGCCATCGTCCAAATCAGACCTGACCTGTTCAACACCCCAAAAATCCCCGATCGTAAAATCACTGTTCCGGTTTACCGTACAGAATTTACAATGATAACAGGAAGGCCGCAGCATATAATTTCCAAAATACAATTTACAGTAAATATCCTGATAAATGGAATCCACATACTCTGTCTTATTGATCCAATAGGATCTCATATGGCCGTTATCTGCGTTTCGCTTATCACGAAAGTAGAAATCCGTCATTTTTCCTCTGTGTTTATGCTCCAGGTAATTCACATATTTCTTCCAGATTCCAGGGGACGGCACTCCATAACAAACCAGATCAACGACAATGAACTTTTCATACTCTTTGCTCAAAAAGAGCATCAGCGCCTGCGCCTGACAGGGTGTCCCGCAAAATAATACCCATCTGCCCTTGATCAGGTTCTCTTCTATCCTGCGATAAATTCCTGTCATATTGCTCTGTACATATTTAGTTCTTTTGATTCCCTCCAATTGCTCACGGTTTACGGCACCGCGATGAACAACGTTCATATTTCCGTCATACCCTGCCCCGTACACAATCCCCCCTCTTTCGAGCACATACTGTGCCAGGATCGGAAAGATTCCGCCCGACGAACTGGTATCTCTAAACTGTTTTTCCCTTGCCTGTGCGCCAAAATAAGCGTTCTGACAATTATCTGTTCCATTCTTCTTTAAAGGACATACCGCCCTGCATCTGCCGCATCCGGTACAGGCAAACTTGTCAACCTCAGGATAAGCAAATCCTTCCCGATCCTGAACCATTCGAATCGCACCCTCAGGACAAATCTCTGCGCACGCACCACATCCGCAGCACATCTCTTTTACTCTATTCTTCTCCATATAGCAGCCCCCAAAATAACACTTCTGGATTATCTCAAACACCGCATTAAAAATTTCTCCGCTGATGCAGCCTTTTCCTTGATGCGCTTCTCCACGCTGTCCCATGCAATCTCAGAATCGATCTGAAAACCTTCCTCTTGATATAATCTGCATTCCAGACCACTAAACTCCAAAACATCACTGATCCTGGCTCCGACGCTGCTATGCTGAAAAACGACAAACTGTTTCTCAAAAATGATACTGAACGCTGCTCCATGAAAAGAATTCGTGATCACATAATCAGCCTTATGAAGATATCCTAAGAATTCTGAAGGGCCCGCAGTATCATCCGTTACAATATTGATTCCTGCGATATCTGTACCACCCTTTATCCTGATGATCCCAAGTCCTTTCTTTTTCGCCAGTTCTCCGGCATAACGAAATAACCTGTCATTTTTTTCTGTTATATATACGAAAATATATCCTGCATTGTCCGGCAGCTTCTCGATTTTCTTCCAATCATCCTTTCGCAATAAAAATACCGGATCCGGAACTGCGCAGACATCTCCTCTATAAAACTGGCTTATATAAGGAATTACCGCCTTTTCCCTGACGGAAATATGATCCAGTGATTTTAGCAGATCTGAAAATTCCTCGCTGTACTGCTCTGCGACAGATGCCTTCCCCATACTTGCCGCATAAGCGATCACCTTCTTCTTATTCTTATTTTCAAAAGCTCCAAAATACGCTCGCCGCAGTCCCAATGTTATATCCGGATTCCAGATCTGATCGCTGCCTACTATATAATACTGATATTGTAATTTTCTAAATTGCCAGAGAAAGAATAGCCTCTTCTTTCCCTCTCCCGTCAGATACTTTTCCCGAAACCGCGTCATATTCGTTCTTCGCTCGAAAAAAATTGTCCCCAGTTTCAGATTCCTCTTCCACCCGATCCATCCCAGATATAAAGTATTCAGAAAGCACTTCATCGGAATATAAGGAATCCACCAATGCCTGCCCGTCATAAATGGCGGCTCATACGGAACAATATCCGCCGCTATCCCCTTCTCCCGCAAATACGTTTTCAATCCGTATGCCTGCAGCATCGCTCCAAAATTATCGGCACAATGGAATGTCAAAATCCCCACTTTATACATTCGCAATTCCCCATTTTCCTGACAGAAATCTGTCCTCAATCCCGCCTATCATGATTCAGAAAGCTTACATAATCAAACTCATCCAGATATCTTCTTTTTAAAACCTGCTTCTTCAAATTCGTTATGGTCCCTAACTCCGCCTTGTCTTCAAAGCCTTTCACACAATAAGCCGACGAAAATTCCGGATATTCTACATGGGTAAAGATCACTTTATTTTCATAGGGCAGACGATCAAACTCCCGAATTGTTTCATAAATGCATCCATCCTTCTCCGATCCGATAAGAAAAAGATTATCCCAGTTGATCCTTCTCTTCCTTTCCTCCCATTTACGCACCCCTTCTTCAAAACTGTCATAATGGATAAAGCTTATTCTGATATCACCCAAAATACCAACCGGACATCCGTCAGTCACCCGGGCATCCACCATCTTCTGCTCCATATACCATTCCAGATTTCCTGCCATTTTAACAAAATCATTCATCTCCATACTCAAATTGACCGTAGGCGTAAGGTACCGCATACCCAGATCATAATACATGAACATTCCGCTGCAGTTTGAGGCAATGATCGTAAAATCTTCATTTTTTAATCGGCTGCGCCTTTTTTGCTTATATACTTTCCACTCCCAATCTCGCAGGCCATTATATATGGCCATAGGTACCCTTAACATTTTTAAACTGCCTTTCCTGTAAACAATATCCTTTTCTATGCACCAGCTTCTCAGGAACATCGGTTTCTGATACCCACCCCTAATTCCAGACCTCCGCCATTCCCAGCTTATAGGGCGGACTGCCCTGATCCTGTTTGAAAAAATAACACACAAAGGCATCATCCTCATAAAGTACATTCAATACTGTCGGGTGTTCTTTTGCAAAATGTTTACACCATTCATACAATTTTGACTCTAATGTAATCCGATTCTCAAGCTTCAGATACATCAGCCATGCATTCTCGTACTGAGGAAGTTCTACCTCCGCAGTTTCGCCCGATACCTGTCCGGCTATGATCTCCGGACTCTGACTTGCTCCGCTGTCAGGATATTTATGAGAATATACATTCCAGAAGGGAGTCAGATATTTCTCTTCTCCCATCCACCATGGTCCCTGAAAGAAATGGGACTGCCCATAGAGAAGCGGCTTCTTTTCCACATAAAGAAATACATATTCCGACGGAATACTGTATTCCTCATTGTTGATGTTTTCCACAAAGCCAAGCAATTCTTCATGCCATCCATATTGAATAACGGGATATAGTTCATCCGTAGGTGACACGATCGTATAACTATACTTTGAAAAAGTATTGATAATATACTCTGTCACCGTCACCGCCGCATTGTATCTTGACACTTCATAAAATAGCAATCCTCGGAAATTTCCCGTTGCAACCGCCGCTCCGTAGATCCCTGCGATTGCTGCCAGAGAGCCAATTCTCATAATCAGGTCACTGCTCAAACGAACAAATCCGGAAAACAGTACATCAACCGGCATCATCACAACCGCCAACATCATCATATGTCCCGGTGCAAAAAACCGCCCTTCCGGCAGCAGATCAGGAATCCCGATCATGGGTGCCGCATATACCAATATATAGATGACTGAGGCCAGGATCACGGGCGGATACCATGCACAGACTCCCCGGAAACGGATCAATTTCTCTTTTCGTTCAACCAGCCAACAGAAAATCGCTGCGGCCGCAGTCAGGACCATCAGCCAGCCTCCCCGCCCTTTTCCATATAACGCGGCGTAACCTTTATCAAAGATTTCCACCACACCCCGAAGCAGTGTCGCCGTAATGCTGATCTCATTGCGCTGTAACTCCTGAGATTCTTCCCCTACGTCTGCATCCTCAACTACATTTTCTGTGCTCCCTGTCTTTTCACCCTGACTGCGTACTACCCTGCTCTCCTCACCACTCATGGCATTTACCGCCCAGTCTATGGAAGCATTAAAAGGAATCCCCTGCATCAGCGCCCCCGCCATAGGCAGCAGGGCGATCAGTCCCGCACACAGAATTGAAACCGTCAGGGAAGTAAAATATCTTCTGGAAAATATCTTTCTGACCAAAAAAACAGCAAAAGAGGCACAGACCAGGATCACCATCAGCACTGTATGAAAATGGATCGCAGCCGAAGCCGCCAACGATGCCATAAACAGGAAAAGAGCTTCATCCCGTAAGAATCCTGGTACCTTCTCTTTCTTTTCCACACTATCAGAGCGCTCCCGATTTAAGTACTCCACCAGAAACAACGCACACAGACATACCGTGTGCAATCCGAATTCCTGCGGCAGCGTAACCTGCAGACGGAACATACTATGGATCAGATCTGCATTGCTCAAGTCCAACGTTAGAAAAAGCATCAACACAAAATGCGGTGTATATCGCCAATGGAAAATTTTCCCAAGCAAAAGATAAGCTGAAATTAGAAATACCGCTACATGGATTCCCTGCAGAAACAACAGAATACTATATACCCTGATACCCAGCACACTGTGCATACAGTATATAAAACAATGCATTGCCTGCGGATAGACCCCTTCCGGAAACACTCTGCCCTGAATCAGTTCATAGATCCATTGATGATGCGCATACAGATCTCCGTATCCATACGAATACACCTGAAAAGCTCCATAATTAAAATAAGCCATTCCGTACAGGATCACGATTCCCAGCACTCCATATCTCCAAAACAGGAAACTTAGTCTGCGCCCAATATTCCAGATCTGTTCTTTGATCCTCACGCGTACCTTGGGCCAGTTGCACTCCCTGATCTTTTTCCAATAATCGAAACTTAAGAACCGCGCCGCCTTTTTCACATATCGGTAGCAGACGATAAAGAAAAGGAGTACAAGAACCAGAATGCGGTATCTTCCTTTCAATGTCCGCACATCAGGAAAATCTGTCTCCACTGCGCTTCTATATTTTCTGTCAAGATATGCCAAAATATTTCTCACAAGCGCCAGCACAAAAATACCATAGAATGCTACACAGATAAGCCACTGGTTCAACACATGGAACAGCCCCAGCATCAACACTGTCATATTCATGATGATGATCGGCACCGTAACGCAAAACCCGAAGCGCCAGGTCTTTGACTTGCCTCGCAAATGCTTATGAAAGACAACAGATGGCCAGAGAAACATCAGGAACAGATAGCCGCAGGCTACTTTCCCATACTCTACTACCCAATACCCTGTATTCATGTCCATACTGCTTCTCCCCTTTCCTCTATGTACCCTCAAAAGCTGCACCAAAAACAGTTCCTTCTGTCATCTGTCAACTAATTCGATCGACCCGATGCCATATCCGTACTCTTCCATATCCTGCTCATTTGCAAGCAGGATCCTGGCTCCGGTACGGGAATCCGTAAGTAAAAAAAATACCTCGTACTTTACCTGTCTCAGCTCATCTACCGGAATATCTGCCCGGAGCGTTATCGTCTTCTCCGCCTCATTTCCCCCTGTCAATTCGCACAGACTGCCCTTCATCTCATAGGACAGATGAGTATCCTGCTCCTTGTCATAGAGGATCAGTTCCGCCGTCGGCTCGGCATACAGCGGTGCAAACCCGGCATTCCTGATCGTTACGCCCGCTTCTATATAATCCATAAAGGTATTGTGATGGAATTCTGCTTTTTTGATCAGCAGACGGTACCCAAGATGACGTTCAATATAGGTATAACCGTCCATCCCCTTAAAACATCCCTTCTCAGTGATCACGGTATTCTTCCATTTATCCAGTACCGCCTGGTCATGTCCCTCATTCAGATAGGTGACATGCATGGTTGCCAGATCCTTCATGGCATTCTCAAGGTCGTTGTAATAGTTATCGTTGACTACTTCTCCGCCGTTAGGGACCAGACAGCACAGTCTCTCCTGAAAGGACAGTTCGGCCTTTCTCTCCGAAATCTTCTGTCCTCTGGCTTCATAGGCCCGGTATGTACCATAATCTCCCTCATTTCCAAGCATACCGTCATTGTAGAGACTGATCCTTCCCGCCAGAAGATGATCTGACAGCGCCTCCCTTGTCACCTCCCAGAGACCGGTGATCTGTCGCCATTGCTGCGGCGTTCTCACTGCCAGGTAAATCGTGTTCTCCGTCACGCTGTCCAGCTTCTCTGCCAGTCGGAACAGATCGCCTTCCCCGGAATATTTCGTGCCGTTCATCTCTCCCCAATTGCCGATAAACAACCCCTGAAGGACAAAGATCTGCCCACTCGACTCCCGCAGGACATTCTCCAGCTGTTCCATATGCCGCAAAATAATATCGATGCTCTCCGGTTCATATTGCTCGTTTTCTCCGTCCCAATCATAGACAAAACGGACGATTAACTGCTTATCAAGATCTCCCAACGCCAAAAACAGAGAAGCCACATTTTGCATCCCCGCCTCGCTGATCTCACCATCACGATATTTCTGCAGATTGATCTCCACCAGTGACAGGCTTGTGTGCTCATCATTCCTGTACAGTTCCTGTATCAGCTGCCAGTAATTTACCTTCTCATCCGTTATCATGAAACGGTATAGATTATAGAATCCCCTCCCAGGATTGCGAAGCTCCCTGGCGGATTCTTTAAACCTGTAATTTTCCATTCTGATATTTCCCCGAAAATGATTTAAGACCACGATACACAGCGGCATGATCACGATCAGTGCAGCAAGTAACACTCTGAAAAATCTTATTCTCTCTTTCCGATTCATATTATCGTCTCTTTCGCTCCAACACCCTGATCCTGAACGCAACCGCCAACACACTCAGAAACATGCGGAGCATATAGCTTACCGGTTCCAGTCCCGAATGCATACTCTTACCGTCCGTCCTCACATGCATCACTGCAGGCACTTCAACGATCCGAAACTCAAGTAACAGCATCTGCAGGATCATATTGGCATCCGGATATTGATGATCGAAATGATTATATGCAGAGTAATAGGTAAACGCGTTTCTGCTTAGTCCCTGCAGTCCGGTCGTGGGGTCGGCGATCCTTCTCCCCGTTGCCATACGGATCATCGTCCGAAAAAGAGCAAATGCAGACTTCTTCCAGACAGAGACCGGAAATGCCGAGCTTCCCTCCATAAATCTGGAAGCAAGCACAAGATCCGGCCCATTTCCATCGCTGTCATTCTCCTGCAGCTTCTGATAGAGCAGCGGAATATTGCAGGCATCATGCTGTCCATCGGCATCCATCTGGATCACGTATTGATAATTCTTCCGAAATGCATATTTATACCCCAACTGCAGGGCGCTCCCATAGCCAAGCCCATACACATTCGTAATATGAATACATCCATATTGGTCTATGATCTGTCCTGAAGCATCCGAAGACGCATCATCAATACACAAAACATCTGCTATAGCCATGATCTCTGGCTGTAGCAGCTGTTCCAACACCTTCCAAAGATTCTTTTCCTCATTTTTCACAGGCAGAATGACCAAAAGGTCTTTTTGAGACTGCCTCTCTGTCCCACTCTTCTCCTGCAGCAGCAGAGATACTTCTATCGCAAGTTCCTGATTTCTCATCATCAGCCTGGAAACAAGCAGACTGAACTGGTAACATAAAAACAGGCTCACGGCGCCGATGCACAGAACCGGCATTTCCTGCTTCTCCCGGATCTCCCATCCTGCCATCTTGTACACACTGCCCGTCACGATCAGTACTATCCCTGCTATTTCCCATACCACGGCAAGGTCGGCGGTCATTCTTTTCACGGCAAGCAGCCAGAAGCTGCACAGCATGACCGCGATGCCCACAATGATCATTGTCCCTTCCAGAATGGTGCCAGATTCCATGAAAACCTCCCCGGCGGCTCCTTATCCTGCAAGTCCGCGCTCCTTTTTCTTCTGCCCTTCATTGTCCTTCTGATAAACTACACTGGAAGGCATCTTTCCCCTGCCCCGCTTTAACAGCAGCCATTTACAGAACGTATTCCTGTTCAGATTCTTTTCTACCCAGCGAAGTCTGGCATAGGCGACAGACCAGCCGGCGAACGCGCCAAGCAGAACTCCGAGCCCATACCAGATTTCAGACAGGTGCGTCGCAAAGACACTGCCCAGGAATGTTACGCCGCAGAAGACAAGCGTCGTCAGTACCGCCCCGTTTAAGTCATTGTAATAATACAGGAAAAGATTGGCCGCATACATCAGGAACAGGATAAAATACCCGGCTGCCATACAGGGATAGATCCGCATGACCATCCCGCCAAATCCGTAACGCGGCAGCAGCACGATACAGAGCAGATAAACCACCACCGAGATAATAAACTGTATCCGCACCAGGCTCATCAACTCATTGGCGATCGAGCGAAACATCCGTCTCTTCGCATTGTCAATGTCGGTCCGCTTCCCACCGATCACGGCCTCGGAATAAGCTCTGTACTTATCATGAAAATGCATCTCGATCCTGGCAATAAAGATAACCGTGGCGGAAATATTCGTGAACATGGCAATACAAGTCGCCATATCATAAGGCTGATTACAGACAAAGCTCTTAACCACGACGATCCGCATATCCGTCGTCCAGAATACAAAATTATGGATATACAATCCCAGTATATACAGGAAATTGGCCACGACCAGCTGCCACCATTTCCCGAAATATTTGATCACCGGCTTGTACCGGCTGCTGTTCTTCACAAAATACCGCTTTACGGTGGCAAACTCCATGGCTGCGATCAGGAAAAATCCGATCATCAGGGAAAACAGTATGGCAATCGTTACTTCCCACCGGAACAGAAATCTTAAAATCACTGACAGGATAAAAGTAACCACCATGCCGATCAGAAAATAGAGCGATATCTTCTGATAATCTTTACAGATCGAAAGATACAGCATGGAATAAAATACCAGTACCAGGGAGATATACCCGCTAAATCCCGTAAACACATAGAATACGCTTACGCCGCCGACGAAGTGCTCCCACAGGCAAAACGGGATCCCCAGAAGGCAGCTGAGTACGATGTTCATCATCAGTCCCAGATAATAGCAGGGAAGGATATCCTGATAGCGCTCCTCGAAGATCGCATCCTGCATATACTTGGACAGCACCGCATTAAAAGGGGCGGCTGTCAGCAGGGCAAAGATGAACGTATATAGCACGGTACAGAAGAACACTTCTCTGTCCAGATAAGCCGTCTTATTCAGCCCCAGCACACGTCCCATCAAGATGATATTCGCTATCACAAGCACCATCGGCGCCACCGTGGCGATTGTACTGTAGGTAAATCCCACCAGACTCGCAAAGACTGACTTTTTCTCAAATATATGATTTAATTTAACGCCAATACCCGCCATATTATACCTCTCCTACATAATCCTCCGCCTGTTTCTCCACAGGTTCCGTAACATTTTCCGCCCAGGGCAGCTGCAGGCTTGCCGCAAAATCCTTGTAGACTTCACCGTAGGCGTGCAGCATATTCTCCATGCGGTAGAGCGAAGACACTCTGCGATAGCCGTTCTCTCCCATCTGCATGCGCAGCTGCTTATCCTGCGCCAGTGTGAGGATTGCCTGTGTGATCTCTCCGATATTCATGATATGGGTAATAATCCCTGCTTCCCCAAATACATCATCGCCGCCATTTCCCAGGATCAGTCCTCTGCAGTCGCCCACGTCTGTGGCGATCACCGGCTTATGTGCCGCAAAGCTTTCCAGAATTGTCAACGGCTGCCCTTCACTGATACTGGTCAGGATCATCATGTCCATTTTCCCATAATATTCCAGCACATCGATCCTGCCGGTAAAGATGATGTCCGGAATCCCCATAATCCCGACCATATCAAAACATTCCTGTGCGTAGCCTTCATCATTGTCCCATGGCCCCATGATCCAAAGCTTCAGTCGTGGTTCTTTCTCCTTGGCAAATCCGAACGCCTGGATCAGCGTCTTGACATCTTTGATCGGCGTTACGCGAAAGACTGCACCGATATAGATTTCTTCCGTCTCTGCCTCGGTCTTACCCAGAAGATTCTGGAATTTCCCGACTTGAATCCCGTTAGCGATCACCATAGTCTTTTCCACCGGACATTCAAGCTCAGCCTGCAGCTCTCTGGCACGCCCATACAGACTGGTAACCAGCTCGGCCCTGTCATAGGCCATCTTGGACATCTTATGGAATTGTTCGATCCAGATATTCTTATAAATCCCTTTGACCCATTTGGAACGAATCAGCTCCTCTTCCCGCTCTCTCGTATAGATCCCGTGTTCGGACACCAACAGGCGGCCTCCATGCATGTATTTTCCCATACATCCCAGCACACCTGCATACCCGGTGCACAGGCAGTGATAGACATCGGCCTTGGGGACTTTCATCTGCAGCGTTCGAAAGAGCGGCAGATAGATCGAGCGCATCGTCCACAGGAAATCCGTAAACACAAACTGGCTGTAATTCAGCATATAGAAATCCGACACTGCGTTAAAGAAATCCTCCCCCATCAGAAGATCGTTGAGGGAGCGCTTTTTCTTCTGGAAAAAGTCAATCAATACCTCCCACTCTACCTGCTTTCCCAACAAGAGGCTGCGCAGTGCCTGATATTCCTTCTTGTTCATCCGGCTTCCGCGCCTTCTTCTACTCCAGTCCAGATCATCCAGGTAGAGCTCCTGTACTTCCACCACATTCTTCGGCAATTCGTATACGAATTTTCCCCGCAGCTCCCTGTTCGCCACGATCGCCAGAATAATAAACTCCTGATCGGGAAACGAACGAATCAGGCCATGCGCCCAGCTGGACATACCGCCTACCGTATAGGGATAGCATCCTTCCGCCACTATACAAATTCTCATCTATGTACCCATGCCTTTCTCTTAGCCTGTATCAGACTGCCTCTAATAAATGGATCTTAAGGTGATCACTGCCTTTTCCTGCATAACCTCTATCAGATAGACATCCTCTTCCAGTTCTTTCCAGTCTCCGCCTTCCACACTCTCTATCGTTTCCTGGTCGGTCCTTAACACAAACCATACCGGCGCTCCCACGTCCTCTATCTCAAGATGGATCGCGTTAAACTCTCTTGTCTCTCTATAATCCAAAGCGAGAAAACTGCGAATCCTCTCATCACATTCTGACACCGTTGTATTGGCGAATCCCTGCTCACCGATTCCATAATACTGTATATTCCGCCGATAATTATTGGATGCCTCCACCCACTCGACGCCATCCTCCTGTGCGGATAAAATATGGCTTAAGTCCGTCATAATACTGGTATAGCCTAATGCTGTTCTGAGACTTCTGATCCGAAGATCATGTCGCGCTGCATCCTCAAATCCATCCAATACAGCGCTCTGCCTGGTAACATACTCTGACAGATATCCGATCACTTCCCTGTTCTCGTTGCAATTCTCGACAACCGTCCTCACTGAGGAAAGCAGATCCTCCTGTAGCGCATTTTCCACTTCTTCATCGGTAAGTCCGTCCGCATAGAAGGAAGTAAACCGATAGTCAGGCAGCACTTCCTGCATAAATTCATGATCCAACGCAATTTTTTTCTCAAGGGGTGTATCCGACAGACAGGCGCCGGACAATCCGGTCTCCGCATCCTGCTCGTTCAATAATTTCATATACCGCTCAAACTGTTTCCCATCCGGACGCTTATCATCTTCATAATCAAGCTGCGGTGCGAGCATACAGGAGATCGCAGTGCCGCTCTCCCGCCTGATGGCAACCACTTCCGGCCAGATAACATTCTGGTAGAATCCCGCCATCGACTGACTGTAACGCTCTAACATCACATCCGTATTCTCATCTGCCAGTCCCGGGTAATTGACATAGATCAGATTCTGCGCGTTCACCACCGGATAGATGTCGTATGGTTTCCTTTCCGCTGACATGGCTGTCAGGATCCCTAATCCAGCAATATCCTCCATATACTTTCCGTTAACGGCAAAGACCACAGCCGTCTCATGGTTCGTTTTCCAGATGATCGCAGGCATTTCTTCCTCTTCCACAGGCTCATTGCCGAGTGACTTTTTCCTTGGCTCGCCATTCATATAAATCTCGCTCTCGGAAGACACCTCATACCACGGAAACGTAAACGAAACATCTTCCTCCAAGCTTTCTTCCGTGTAAACCGCTTCGCCTCCCAGCAAAAATCCTTCCTGCAGGTGAACACTCTCTACCGTCATCTCCTCTGCCCGGATCGCCCGAATGCCCAGAAGCGTCTGCAGGCGCTGATTTTCTTTCACAATGGATACATCCGGCAGGTCACAGAAGATAAGGTCGATCCCCGACTGTACATATCCTTCCAGAAGATCGCAGTTTTCTTCCTTATTCCAGTCAACTCCCGCAGCATCCAGAACGATCAGGGCAGACTGCGCCTCCTGATCCGTCTTCTTCGCCGCTTCATAATCCGCCAATGACAGATAATCCGCCATATTTTTCTTGGCATAGGCTGCCCACAGGGATACCATCTCTCTGACAGGTGTGTCATTTTCTCCGATAAAGAAAACCGTCTCCCGCAGTTCATTCTCGAAACTGCCATTATTCACACTGTAAGCATCACTTCTGTTCGGAATCTGTGACGTATCCACAATATAAGCGTTTTCTTCATAATGGTTCCAGCTTTCCAGAGCAACATTGGAAAACTGAAACAGGAAAAATACGATGAACATTACGATCGTGATCGTAACATAATTACGGCGTGATATCATTTCTTATAACCATGTCCTTTCCAGAGTTCATCCCCTGAAATAAGCTGTATCCTTATGTCTTATGACATCCCGATACAAGCCTGTCAGCTGAAAATGCGGATCAGCTCCAGTGTTTCATTGTCGATCACCACATCTGATTTCTTCAGGGCGTCCAGCGTCCGGAAAAACGCTTCTCTGTTTCTGACGATAAAATACAACTTCAGTTTACAGGTAAAAGACGAGAGCCGGTCCGGATACTGCTTTGCCAGACGCTCGCACCATTTCTCGCAGTTCTCATAATCGCGGATATCCAGAAGCCTCAGACAGACACTCTCATACTGCTTATCTGTCATACCGGAAGGATTCTTCGTATAGAAAGACTCTGCCGCCTCCGTCATCATCCGCACGAATTTGTTCTGCTCCAGTTCGGCAAAAACCTGCTGCTTCAATATTTCATCGGTATATTTTAGCATCATATCTTCGTATTCCGTCTGATCGCTTTCTTCCTCGCGCATCCCCAGATACAGCTTCTGCGCTTCCAGACGGAACTCATTCAGTTCATGACTCAGAATGGATGCCGCATAATGCGATGACTCCGAATCATTCGTCTCCAGAGCCATTGCAATGGCCGACAGAGAGTTGCGTATCTCGCCTTTTAACACATTCAGCATGGCCGCACGCAGACTCTTCCGATCATTGACGGCAATGGCCTCCTCCAGAGGGATCACGTTCATCTCCCTCTCTTCATCCGCTTTCAGCTGTGTCCTGACGCGTTCCTTGCTGAAAATTACATCATCCAGTTCCACCTGAAACCGGAAAATGGTCAGATAGAACAGATGCACGACGAAGAAAAACAGCGGTCCGACAACCGGGCACAGCAGCATGACGATAAACCGCAGCAGATAGGTTCTTCTGTTGTCATGCAGCCGCTCGGCCTGCCCTTCCCTCTCTCTGTTGCGGACAGGAACCAGGATGAGTATACCGATCAGCAGATACAGAACTGCTACGATCACATTAATGATAACAATGATGCAAAAGACAAACTCATCCCTTGTCAAGGTCATAACTGATCCCCCTCTCTGAGACGGCACTCATAACCGGAATTTCTGAAGCGGTTCATTACGCCCTCCGCGTTTTTCTCATCCGTGTTGGAAAGAAGTATGTAGAATTTGCCGTCATCCAGAATCCCCATATAATCTGTCTGACGCATATTTTTACCAAGTGTTTCCGACGCCTGCGCAATATCTGCCGTCATGATCTCAAGCAGCGCACATTCCGTAAGCCCGTTCTTCTTTGCTCCAAAAAACGCCCTGACCAGCTGCCCGAATGCCTCTGTCACCATAACCCTGCTCTGCCCCACATAGCGTTCACTGGTAAGGGCATCCAGATAACGGTTCGCATGAACCACCGCGTTCTGGATCAGGGAACCGACGATCGTCAGCCGGTTTGCCTCAGGAAGCGTCATCCGCTGCCACGGGATTCCCCAGATCATCAGGATCAGTTCCATCTGGTCCTCCGTATATACGGCGCTCGCCATAAGCGGAAGTTTCTCATCCATCTTCTTATTGATAAAGACCCTATGCTCACTCAGATCCCGGTACAGATCTTCCATATCCGTATATTTGATGGAATTACCCAGTTTCTTCGCTTCCGGTGATGTAAAGGAAAACAGTCGCGCGTAATCGCCGTTTGCTACCGTGTAGACCGCAACATCCTTGCTGTCCATCAATTCTCCTAACACCTTCGCCGCGTAGAAAAGCACCTCCTCCGGCGCATATGCTTCCAGACTGGAAGTGATCTCATAAATCTTCCCCAGGCTGTCCCTCTGATTGACCAGCTGCGTCTCAAAGCTCTGTTTCATTCGCACGTTACTGTCATTGATATCTGCTATATCATCCACCTTTCTGCTCAGGTAACGCACTTCCTCCTCGTTCTCGTCCTTCACGAACTGGAGCTGGTCACGCATATATCCCACGACCATTCCGATGATGAACAGCTGTGCCATCCATACGTATATATTATAGTCCAACAGCACTTCGAATCCCGTTCTTCCATACATCTGCTGCAGGAAATATCCCACCACTGCGAGCAAGGAAGAGAAGATTGCCTGCTGCTGCCCGTACACGATTGCAAATAACAATACATACAGCAGGAAGAAATCCAGTCTGTTAAAATATTCGCTGCCTGCCGCCTTACTGTTCAGAATAAAGAACGGTATAAAACAGATCACATTCTCCACAAACGGAAAGACTCTCCGAAATGCAGTCCTGATGCCGTGCCAGATCCTTCCGGCCCTGCTTCCTCCCGTATCCTCCGCGCTGATAAAGGCATCTGCATGTCGTTTCATGTATTTGACAACCTGCTCCACGCCTTCTTCATACTGCACAAATATTCGCTGGTCAAATTCCTCCTGATAAGGCCGTCCATCCAGAACCAGACGATATTTATCGCCTACCGAATTGTTGGCCAGCCTGATGCCGCCGCCCATCGCTTTGATGATCAGTTCTGCCAGAGCGATCTCATTGATCTCCTCCATGGAAGAGATCTGATAGACAGACAACGCCGGACGTTCTTCCATGATCACCTTATAAGCCAGTTCCACCGCATCATTCAGATAAAGCATGGAAAAGGACCTTCTGTCACTGGCTGAAACCCTGCCGGTCTTAAGTGCCTCCAGGCACATCTGATAGCACGGATTGCTCTCCTCCTGTCCCCTGCGCGGGATACCGTACAGATGATCAAACCGCAGGATGAGTATATCAAGTCCCTGTGTCTTCCGATAATTCTCACAGATCTCTTCTCCCTGCGCGATGGCCATAGCCTTAAACCCTCTGGGTGATACTGTCTCCAGAGTGGAAATATCATTGTGATAGGAACCCCCAAAAACTTCATGAGATGAAAAATAGACAAAGCGTCCTTTGCCCGCCATAGAATAGGTGGACAGAAGATTCATCAGCGCTGCTGTATAGCGCACGGATTCCTGTCTCTCCCTGTGCCAGTCAAAGTTCGTGTCATAGGCGCCCATAAACAGAACCATGTCCGGTTTCACACTCTCGAAGATATCCTTCACGCTCTCATCCTCATAAGAGTAATCATACCGCTCAAATACATGCTTATAGGACATCTGCCTGTCTCTGCGGCCCGTCAGCAGGAAGATCCGGTGTTTGCCCTTATTCAGTTTATCTATTACGGCATCCGTCATTCTGCTGCCGCCGCCGATCAATAATATGTTCATTTTCCTCCCAACCCTCCTTATAATATGGTAACTCGCCAGTTTATGACGTTTGTATCATTTGTGCCGCATCGTCTCTACCATGGTGATCATTTCTGCATAGGCTTCATCATCTTCCATATCAATCCACGGCTGCGCTCCCAACAAAATATAAGGCGCACGCACCGCCAGCTGTATAACGATACTGCCTGCCGTCTGCTCCGCCAGATCTGTCAGGATCCTCCATCTGCGGTGTCTCCTGTCATAGAGGATCAGATCCCCCTCCATGCTCTCGCAGATATCCGTGATCTCCGGTTCATGATAGATCCCCGATCCCTGGTCTTTTACACTGATACAGGCAGATATGATCTCCTTATATGGAATCTTATGCCTGCCGGCCGCAGGATCCATGATCTGAATGCTGCTCCTGCCGATCTGAATCCGTTCTGGTCTCAGCATCATATCCGGCTTCTCTTCCATTTTCATCTCACGCTCCTTCGAAGTTGGCGTAAACTCTCCGGTGTCCACCAAAGTACAGTTTGACGGAC
>CANOBT010000067.1 GCA_947564305.1 uncultured Lachnospiraceae bacterium
CCGTAGACTTCCCTTTCCCGGCCGATACCAAAAGCCCCTTCTCCATAAAAAACAGGACTGCTTTCATCACGGTTGCCCTGCTGATTCCCGTCATTGCAGAAACATCATTTGCTGATAACGCTTCATTCCCGCGAAATGCATTAAGAATTGCATAATAATTTCGTTTTCTCAATGTTTTTGGAAGAGCCGCTTTTTGTTGAGTCATAATTTGTATTTCCTTCTGGTTATTTTTATTTTTTATCTTACTTCCCCTCTCTGTAAATGTCAAGAAAGGCATCTGCATAAAATACTGATGCCTTTGTGAAATGGTTATAGTACACGCTCCTGTAAACAGTATCCCAAACGAACTATTCTATTCTTTATGTACGTTTTAAAACTTTTTGGCAGCCTCCATAGTCGTATCCCCTTGGGGTTTCGCTTCTTTATAGGTAATCCGTTGAATTTCATGAACATCACAATATTGTTCAAGCCTGCCGCTGCACAACAGTCTCTGCTCTGCATCCCTGCTCTTTGCCACTTGCTCCCCGGTCAGCACATGATTATAAAACAACCTGGTTTCAGCAGAATACGATGCCGGGTGAAGGATGTTGATATACTGTTTTCCATCCTCCATCAAATCATACCATGCACAATATGCGTCAAGGTCCTCCTCCATAGTCCGTATCCCGTCCAAGACTGGCTGATGTTCTTTAGCAAACGTATAAAACCATCTCTGATCTATCAGACCTTTCTCCTTTGCAAATTCACTTAACGCTTCTATCAATCCCGGAACTGCGGCTTCGGGAAGCATATGCGTATCCATATATTCTATTTTTAATCCCAACATGGTCAGTCTATCCAACTGAGCGCCGGCCTCCTTCACCGCTTCCTCCACAACCGGCACTTTCTGCGCAAAATACATAGGATGCATGGTAAATACTCCCTGCTCATCTACCAAGGAGGGAATCTGTCCCGGCGGCAGTACACTTTTAAAATGGATCTTTTCCCATTCACTGTTTAACGTAATATGTACCCCTAAGCATATCTTCTTCTCTTTTCTTAGAATTTCTAGTTCCTCCGCCCCCTGCGTGATAAAAGGTGACGCTGCCATACACGAAACATTTTTCACATACTGCCCTTCTCGTACTGCCTCTAAAATCACCTTATTTGCTAAGGGCGCGCTTCCAAAATCATCTGTTCGGGTTATCACATATTTCATAGCGATACGATATTCCTTTCCTATTCTTTTCTTTCCTGTAAATCAGCCATGATCTTGTCATATTTTTTATCCAGATCATACGCAATGATAATCAAAATCTCCACAATCGTGAGAATCAACGGAATATACATATACAGTCCCGACACACTGCCGATTGCTCTTACGGATTGTTCTGCCGCCATTCCATCAAATCCGGCCATTCCCATAATGCCTCCAAGGATTGCTGATATCAATCCCTGTCCAATTTTCTGCCCTGCGCCATTGGCTCCCATCAATGCCGCCTGGCTCCTTACCCCCGTTTTCCATTGACCATACTCAATCGAAGAACCAAGCATGGGCATATACATGGTCGCCGCACAGCTCTGTCCAATGCTTTTCATAACCGTTGCTATCATTAGAACAGGCAATGATTCTGGTACAAGCAGGATGATGACACATCCCAAAAGCTGAACCGCAACTCCTGTCAGCATAATCGTTTTCTTACCATAGCGCTGGCTCAACGGAAGCAGCAGAATTCCCACAATTAATAAGGGCATCGTATAAGCCATATTCAGACTGCCTGCAAGCTGTACATCCCCCAGTACATACTGTGCATAATATGTATGCATCTGCAGGCTTGCAACATACACGCCTGCACCGAAAATCACAATTCCAAGCACCATAAACCAGTATTTGTTCTGTAAAATGCTTTTTAACACTGTAAGGAACGGAACCTTTGCTTCTTTCTCACCAACCAATTCATCCGGGTTGACCCGCTCCTTGCATACACTTCCCGTGATAAAAATAAAAATTGCGCTTAATACAGCATAAATAGCGGAAGCAAGAATCCATGCCTCCTGATCTCCTCCAAGTCCTTGAACAATATTCAGAGTAATCCCGGATATAATGATAGTCATAATGCTCTGGCCGATACTACTCCATACAAAAAGTCCTGTCTGCTGCACGGTATCCCTTGTCATATAAGTAGGAAGACTTGTCAACGATAGCTGCATAATTGTATAAATAATTGTCTGGGAAATGTTATAGCTCAAGAATATATAAATCAGCTTTCCCGTATCTCCTATATTGGGCACGGTAAACAGCGCCAGCATGCCAATTGCACCAAATATGGAAATACGAAGCACCCACGGTCTGCATACCCCTTTTGGGGTCCGGGTTTTATCAATGATATTTCCCAGGAGCAAATCGGATACTCCGTCAAATACCTTGGATACCAGAATGATTATTCCAACTGCCCCCGCATTCACTCCGATCGCATTCGTATAAAAATATACTAAAAAGCTCGAAATAACTGCAAACAGCGGGACGCCTCCCATTCCTCCAAGCATAACAGCAATTTTTTCTCCCAAACTGATTTTCTCTGCGTAATTCTTTTTTGTCTCCATTTTCATACCTAGCTTTTCAAATCTGAAACAGCCTGTTCCTTTCTCTTTATTATCGTATCTTTATTCCTTTTAATAAATCCGTTTGCTGTCATAAACAATATTCCCCAGATGCCCATCCTGTCTCATCTGGTCATCTCCTGCCGGGTACGCAAAATAGGCATTTTCATTTGCCATATCAGCAAAATCAAAATGGAAATGAGCACCTTTACTCTTCCCCTGCATCACAATCTCACAGCAATCAATCAGTTCTTCTAAAATTCCGGTAGGAACTTCCGGTACCGCATGACTGATGAGCCACCTTTTTATCTTACTGCCCCATCTTTCTTTCAAATCCAACAATGAATCATAATATTCCGTGAGTGTGGTACTTTCATCAAAAAATAAAAACGTAGAAGGATTTCCTCCATCTCCTGCAAATAGAGTGCCGCTTTGTTCGTCATAAAGAGCAGTAAATCCTCTCGTATGTCCATGAATAGGAATTGCTGTGATAGTTCTTCCGCCCAGGTCAAATTCCATCCCTGGTTCCAGCCTCAAAATCTCAATTTCCTTTGGTGCCGTAAAACTTGCTTGTTCCATATCCGGAAGTAAAAGCCCCATCGCCTCTGCCATTCGATACGATTTTTCCGCAAATTCCTGTCGAAGTTCAACTGTTGTAGTTTCCCTCAACAGTATCCTGTCCTCCTCCGGCAGATAAAATAATGGGAAATCATAACATCCACCAACATGATCTACATGACCGTGAGTGACAACCACATACAGCGGAAGTTTTGTAAGCGTCTGCACGTACTCAAACAAGTTGCCCGCTCCGGTTCCTACATCCATCAACAATGCATGATGCGTTCCTTCAATCAAATATGTAAACACATTGGTTGCGTCTTCAATACAGGTAATGCCATCTCCCATATCTCTTGTAATAAATAGCTCTCTTTTATTCATTAGTCCTTATACACTTTCCTTTCTCGGTATTGTCATTAGCTTATTTCCTGTGTCTTCTTACTTATTGTGATAAATCATATCGCTTTCTGAATATACAATACTTGCCAGCCCTTTTTCCGAACGATACAATTTTCCATAATCCGAAAACAAATTTTCTTTCGCCTGGGTATCGGGCAAAAAGTTAAAACCACTGGTATCCGAAAGTACTGTATGCCTGCCATCAATAATCGCTTCATCTAAAGCAATAAAATCATCCAGATAAGGTTTGGGATATAACGGCGCTCCATTATGGGCCGGCCAAAGCAGATCATATTCCGTCAAATATTGTTTTAATTTTTCCATGTTCTTTTTATGCATCGCCGCCATCTCTTTCAATGGAACAGCATGATTTCTCACAAACCATATGACCTGCCCGCACTCAATTTCATCCCCACAGAATAAAAATCTGTTCTTTTCATCCAACAGCGCAATACTCCCTTCACTGTGCGCCGGAATCGCAAGCACCTTGACAGACCAATCCCCCAGTTCTATTACATCTCCATCTTTTAAATAGTTTACCTTATAATCGGGATACGGTTTTGAGCGAAACCATTTTTCATGTTCAGCATCAAAAGGCTCTTTTGCATGCACTGCCGCTTCCTTTGTCATCCAAGCCTCCTCCCAACAGGAATTTCCTCCCGTGTGATCAAAATGTCCATGGGTATTCACAACCATCACTGCTTTATCTGTAATCGACTCCACGACTTCCCGCAGATTCCCCTCCCCACTACAGGTATCAATCAGCATCGCCCGTTCCTTCCCTATCAGCAGATATACAAAATTATTCCAATGGTCCGTGATGCACCAGGTATCTTTTGCTATCTGCCATCTGCCATAAACATGACCGTATTCTGCCGTATTCTCTCTGAACTCCATGTTGCCTTGCGTACTCCTTTCCGTTTTAATTTTTAGTTTTGTAATATTATTTTATAACTTAATTTCATATTAGTTTGTAAATAAGATTTTGTCAACACAAATCATGATAGAAAACATTATTTTGTGAATAATACACATTTTTCACATCAAAATTTTGTATAAACTGTTGAGAGAAAAGGAATGGAATCTGCCACTCGCTGGTTTTCCTTTTATGCTTTTTGAAAACACATTCTTCGCGGGAATAAAGGCTTTACACCTAAATTTCCCTTTGATATAATGAAGATACCAAACAACCGCACTTCATAAAAGGGAGGTGAGCAAATGCCACCAACTAATTTGGAAATAGCAAAAACTGCTATAGATGATTTTAAAGAGATACAGAGATATATGTTATTGGCAAAAAAAGAAAATGCTACGGAAACATACGCAGAATTAAAAGATAAATATCTCTCTTTAAAAGCACTCTTACAAGTAGCAGGTGTTAATCTTACAGAAATTGACAAAATAAAAGAGTAAACATAGCTAAACAATAAACCTAAAAGGTGTAAAATCTTATAAGAAAGTAGAACAAGACTATGATTCAAAACCCGATTTTTCCGGGCTTCAACCCGGACCCCTGTATCTGCAGAAAAGGTGAGGATTATTATGTAGCGGTATCCACGTTTGAGTGGTTTCCCGGTATCCCCATCTATCATTCCAAGGATTTGAAAAACTGGGAGTTGTACACTCATGTCCTGACTGATGATGAAGAGGTAAACTTGAAAAAGCTTCCCAGCGCAAAGGGCATCTGGGCGCCATGCCTGACGTATTGTGAGGCGGAAGACTTATTTTATGTAGTATATGGTGTCATGAATTCTATGAATGCACGGTATTTTGATGTAGATAATTTCCTGATTACAGCCAAGGACATCCGCGGACCGTGGAGCGAGCCGGTGTACCTGCACTCCTCCGGCTTTGACGCATCCCTCTTCCACGATGACGACGGAAAAAAATATATCGTTTCTCTCGAATGGGAAACAAGGGAAGGTTATGAAAAACCGGGCGCCATCTGCATGGTCGAATATTCTCCTGAAAAGCAGGATATTATCGGATACCCCAAAAGGATGTGGAGCGGCGGTACGGACCGTGGATGCATTGAGGCTCCCCATCTGACAAAACATGGAGAATTTTATTACATCATGTGTGCGGAAGGCGGCACCGGATACAATCATTGCGTGACTATGGGGCGTTCCACAAACCCATGGGGCCCTTATGAGAAAGATCCGAAAAATCCCATTGTGACCAGTATTCCCGGTGAATCCAATGAACGCCGCGACCCGGACCATCTGAAGCCGAAGTATTACAACCCGGAATCCGTTTTGCAAAAATCCGGACACGGAAGCTATGTGGAGCTCCCCACAGGAGAAGTGTATCTGGTTCATCTCTGTGCAAGGCCCTTCGTGCCGGAGCTGCGCTGTACACTGGGACGTGAAACTGCAATCCAGAAAATGATGTGGAGCAAGGATAGATGGCTTCGCATGGCAGATGGAAGTAATCTAGCGAAAATGGAAGTTCCTGAAAGCTCTCTTCCCGAAGTTTCCCTGCCGAAAATTCCGGATTTTGATGATTTTGACGGAGAAGAACTTGGCAATTATTATTATGCGCCCCGCATCATGCCGCATCGTTTCGCAGATGTAAAAGCACGGCCGGGATACGTGAGAATCCGCGGGCAGGAATCCCGGACCTCTCTGAACAAGGTCAGCATTCTTGCCAGAAAGCTGACCAGTGTCTATGCAAGGATTACCACAAAGATGGAGTTCACGCCGGAAATCCATCAGCACAGCGCCGGATTAATTCTGTACTACGACAATATGAATTATATCAATCTGAGAAAATACCACAGCGAAACGCTTGGACAGAGTGCCATTTCCATCATTCATCTGGAAAACGGCGAGAAAACCGAATTTTTAAATTCCAGACTTCCGGTAGAAGAGCGTCCTATTTACCTGCGCCTTTATATTGAGGGGCGGAAGTCCTGGTTTGAATGGAGCTATGACGATGAGAATTATAAAAAAATCGGACAGGTATTTGATACCTCTAAATTTTCTGATGAATACTGCAAATACGGAGAATTTACCGGAACTATGGTGGGGCTCACCTGTGCGGACAGGGTAAAACATCAGCATTATGCAGATTTTGATTTCTTTGAGTATCTTGCGGATGAGACGAAGGGGATTTCTGAAGACGGTAACCTGTAAAAAACAGCCCAAAGCTGCGAATGTATGGCGGCTTTGGGCTGTTATATCCAGAATGACAACACCTGACCACTCCCATTTGGGATTGGTTACCTACTCGCCCCCAAATGGTTGTCAGGTCTTTGGGTCCATTCCCCACTGAGGGGCATTTGGGTTCCAGTTCCGGCTCGATATCGAGCCGCTCAAACTCAATACATTGAAAATAGTATATCTGCCAAGGGAACCGTTGGGGCGTTATGCCAGCCGCCGGACAAAAGAAAGGGGGCTGGTGCTTATGGTTACATACTCGGATTTATTCCAATTTGTGATTATGCTTTGCGCTGTTATAACTCTTGTTATATATTGTGTACGCAGAAAAAAATAGCGCCCCTGCTCTGGTAAAGTAAGGCGCTATTCTTTATAACACTTATTTTCCCGGCGGTCAGGTGTACGCTGACCAACGGTTCTCTTGTCAAATACATTATAGCCAATATCTTGAGCATTGTCAATTTCAAAATCTCCAACCATTTCAAAACACCGCCCACGTGCCAGAAATGAAAGGAAGATGAAAAGACAATGCCAAGCTATAAGGATGAAAAGACAAATACCTGGTACTGCAAAATTTAAAATAGTACCATTTTAGTTCCGTTGATACAATAAAAGAGCCGATTTTCCTTGAAAATACAAGGTTTATCGGCTCTCTGTACTTTATTCCCTCCCTATCGTATCCACCACCGTCATCCTCTGAATCTGCCTTGCCGGTCCCATGACCGCCAAACATACGGAGCAAACCATGATAATGACAATCACCAACAGTTCCCATCCCGGGACGCACCACGCGTCTCCCCATCTGGAAGTCACAAGGGATTGGAACAAAACCCAGTTGAGGGGCAGTCCTGCCGCGCATCCAAAGACAACGCCAAAGACAGTGTAGGTGAGTGTCTCGCCCAATACCATCCGGATTAGCTGCCGCACGCTCATTCCGATTGCCCGCATCGCGCCATATTCCCTCATACGCGCGGATACACTCATGGCAATGCAATTGATAATATTAAAAAATGCAATCAGCGCAATAACTGCCAGAAATCCATAGAGGAATACCGCCATAGAAGCGCTAGCACCCCTTATCTCCTGATTTCCAATCCGCTTATCTGAAAAAATCATGCTCTCCCCGCACGCCTGCTCCGCCGCTTTTCGGATTTCCTGCACCTGTGCATCGGTAACGCCTTTTTGGAGCTGCACATCCAGAACACCGTATCCTTCTTCCCCAGTCAGTTTTTGGAACAGCCCTTCCGAGCAGATTATCGTATCTGCCGCATTATCGAACGCACTGGGAACATTTCCCAATATCCCGGTCACAAGAATCTCCTGTTCTTTTCCGCCTGCCGATACCATAACTCTGTTTCCCATGTCAAACATATTTCCTTCTTTAAATACAATCAAGACTCCTTTTCCATCTATTGCATCCTGAATATTTCCCTCAAGCAAGGAACCTTTCTCCAATTCAAACTGCTGTTCATCATAGGAAATCACACTGAATTCCTTTCCACCCTCCGGAACTAACAGATTTGCATAACCGCGTCCGAATACACACTTCACTCCCGGATATCCTTTTATCTCTTCGGCAAGGCCTGCCAGTATCTGATTCCGGTCGTTTTCTATATCCGAAGAGCCATCCGTTCCAGATGTGTCCTCAGAAAGAGCGGATTCTGTCTGGTGAGGCATTGAAATTGACAAATCCGGCGCTGACGGACGAAGCGGCGTAATCGCATGATGCATGAAATCAATCGCAGTGCTAAATGAAAGAAATAAGATAATACTAAACGCAAAGGAGCCTGTTACCAGAAAAAAGTTCTTCTTACTGCCAGATGCATGATGTACACCCAATGCTGTATCTACCTTGAAAATCCGTGTATTGGCTGCCCGTTTTGCGGCCTGCACGGTTCCTGCATTTCCGGAAACTGCTGTCAGCGGAGACACCTTTGCCGCACGCTTTGCCGGAGACCTTGCAGCCAGAAGCACCGTCACAAATCCAACAAGAATCCCCGCGGCAACCGCCATATAGCTGATTCCGAACGTCGGAAGTCCTTCAAAAAGTCCCGGGCTTAAATAACGCAGCATTGCACAGAGTATCCATACCACCACAATCCCTGCAATCACTCCCAGGGGAATCGCTGTCTTGCACCAGTTCAGCGCTTCTCTGCGCACGAAACGAATCACCTGCTTTGGGGTTGCTCCCAGGCAGCGCATCATTCCAAAAAATTCTGTACGCCTTGCAATACTGCTGTTCATGCTTGCCGTAATCATAAAGATTCCAGCAGTCACTACCAGCACGGCTAAGACTGCCGCCACAAAATAAAACTGCATCAAGAAGTCATCCCTGCTCTGGAACATCAGCATTAACACCTTAGCGTTCTCTCTCACCTGCTCTGGCCCTAAACCAAACTGTTCTCGAATTTCCTGAATGGTTTTCTGGATATTACAAAACTTCCGAAACTGGACATAATAAAGCACTTCCTGTGCCGCTCCTATTTCGTTTGAACGCAGGGCTGAAAAACCGTCCGTATTCAAGAACATGCCAAACGCATTATGCTCTGCTTCCAATGCTGTGTCCCTGGTAATGCCGGTAATATGATACTGTTTCGTCTCCCCTTGGGGAACTGTCAACTCGACAACATCTCCCACCTGCACTTTTAGCCTTGTCTTTGCACTTTCATTCAGCACTGCCTCCTGGGAATCCTTCGGAAAATTCCCCTCTGTCAGCTCCGCTGCCGGAAACATTTCCAAAAGTTCCTCGTCAAATCCACAGATTGCCGTTTCAATCCCCTCAATCTGATAGCCATCCTTCAAATGGTAATTGAGCACACCATACCGCGCGATATGTTCCACCTCAGGACGTTCTTTCAAAAGCGCCCCCTGCTCCTCATTCATTACAAAACCTACATGCCAGCTTCCATCGGTCTTGACTGCCTGAATCATCTGGGAGCGCATCTCCATATCCGCCATTCCGAAAATCACAGTGACCAAAAACACTGCCAACACGATACAAAGTCTGGTCATTCTGTCCTGTTTCCTGTGCTGCTTTGCCGATATTTTTATCAAATCCAGATAATGCTTCAAGCCGACACACCTCCCAGCTCGCTAAGTTCGCCGTCCGTCACCCGGAACACCCGGTCTGCCGATGAAGTCAGATTCATATTATGGGTAATCATCAAAACCGTCTGCTGATAGTGCCGGGATGCTTTGCATAGAAGATCCATTACGTCGCGGCTGCTTGCGGAATCCAGATTCCCGGTGGGCTCATCCGCGAGCAATAGTATGGGCCTCGTAATCAGCGCCCGCCCGATGGCCACTCGTTGCTGCTGTCCTCCGGATAGCTGCCCTGGCAAATGCTTCCGGCGATTGGCAAGCCCCAATACGTCCAGAATCTCATCCACCCGCTCCTGATCCGGTTTCTTGTAATCCAACAGAAGCGGGAATATGATATTCTGCTCCACATCAAGCTCCGGAATGAGATGAAAAGACTGAAACACAAATCCGATATTCTGCCTGCGGAAGATGGTCCGCTCATTTTCTCCCATGGCAAATATATCTTTTCCATTTAAAAATACCTTTCCACCATTCGCCTCATCCAGCCCGCCAATACAGTTCAGAAGCGTGCTTTTCCCGGAGCCGGACGCACCTACGACAGCGCCGAATTCTCCTCTCTGCATGGAAAAAGAAACATGCTTCAATGCATTTACCCGGGCCTCCCCGCTTCCGTAAACCTTAGTTAAGTCCTCCACCTTTAATATTTCCAATTACAACACCCTGCCTTTCTCAAAATTGTAACATGCTTTTTGAAACAAGCAAAGCATAGCATCTTTAGCTTACATTCCGGTGAATGGGAGCTTACAGATTTGTAAGAAAGGTCATTCGAAAAACACTTCCCTCCCCCAGGCTGCTCTCCACAGAGAGATTTCCTCCCTGCCCCTCCATAATTGCCTTTGCCAGAGAAAGCCCAAGTCCCACTCCCTGTCTGTCACAAGATGTCCTGCTCCGATAAAACTGTTTGAAAATATGATGGATATCCTCCTGTGCAATACCATATCCATTATCCTCCACCGACAGGCGAAAAATTGCAGGAGACCTTTCCCACGATATTCGGATCACGCCCCCTGCTTCTGTATGGTCCAATGCATTTTTTACAAGATTTCCAATGGCCTGCGTCGTCCACTCCTGGTCACAGAGCAATCGTTCCTCCTGTTCCCCTTCTATCAAAATCACTTTTCCCTCCTGTCTTGCACGTTCCTGCAAATCACTGACAGCCTGCTCTACAACCTCGGATACAAAGCACTGACGTTTCTCAAAAATAATATTTCCGGTATTCAGGCGCGCCATTTTCAAAAGCGACTGCACAAGCTGCTCGATTCGCTCCAGAGACTGCATGGATTTCCGCGAAAACTTCCTCACAACCTTTTCATCCCCTGATTCCTCTGTAATAATCTCCATATACATGTTCAGCGCTGCCAAGGGAGTCTTTAGTTGATGAGAAATATTTGATATCATATCTCCTAAAAATATTTTTGCCCTGTGCTCTACTTCATTTTTTGTCTGCAGCGACATGGCAAACTGTTCCATGCTGCCAAATAACTGATAGAGTGTTCCTGTCTCTCCCGTTGGCAGATGGGCTTCAAATTGATTTTCTGCATACTGGGCAATCACAGTTTGAGCCTTCTCATACATCTGCTCTCTGTTTCGCAAAAACATCCATGTGCCAGTCAATACCACAACTGCAAATAAGAGCCCTACTAACAACAAAATCAGAATCCGCGGAATCGATGTCTGTTCCACAAGCAGCAGCAAATAACCTGGCGTCACTTCCGTATGTCCGATTGTTTCCAACAGCTTAACGCCCTCTTCTGTCACTTCCGTATGATTCCATGCAGAAGCCACCAATGCGGGCGGAATGTCCTGTTCCAACAGATAAGAAGCCGCCGCAAGCTCACGCTCCACAAGAATCCTTCTGATATCCTGCGTCTGGAAGATACCACAGATTCCTAACACACCAATCTGTAACACGCAGATCACCGCGAGAAACAGCCAAAACCTCCGTGTCTGCTTTTCTTTGAAAAACTCCAACGCTCTCACTCCTTCCACTGATATCCAAATCCACGGACTGTTTTCAGGTGTTCAGGATGAGACGGGTCTTTTTCCAGTTTTTCACGCAGACGGCGCACATAGACTGATAAAGTATTATCATCCACAAAATTTCCTGCGCCATCCCACAGCTTATCCAGAATCATACTTCGGGTAAGGACTCTCCCGCTGTTTTTCAGCAGAAGACAGAGAAGCCGGTATTCTGCCCCTGTAAACTCCGCCGGCTCCTCTCCAAGAAATACCCTTCCTTCCGCAAGATTTATCATCAGGTTACCGGAACGCAGGATATTTTCATCAACAGGTTTCATATTGCTGCGGCGCAGCAGCGCCCGGATGCGGGAACACAGTTCACCGAGTTTAAATGGTTTTGTAATATAATCATCCCCTCCGCAGTCCAGACCGCGGATGACACTGGTTTCCTCGTCGGATGCCGTCAGAAAAATAATCGGAACCTGATTTCCCGACTCCCGAAGCTTCTCACACAATGCAAATCCATTTCCATCGGGCAGCGTCACATCAAAAAGAAAGAGGTCGAAATCAGCATTCCCTTCCATCTGTTTTTCGGCCTCTTTTATTGTTCTGGCAACTTGGATATCGAATCCGTTTTTCTTCAGAGAATAGGTCAGGCCGTCAATCAGGCTGATGTCATCTTCAAGAAGTAATAATTTCTGCAAAATTATCCGTCTCCCTTCTTAATCGTGCTATGTCTATGCAAAAAACTGAAATCATCATCCTTTTTTAATATCATGGCTTTACAAATATATTATACATGATTTTCAGGAATTCGCTGCTTACAAAAATGTAAGAATAATCCGCAGTCTCTCCCCCTCCAATTCTGCCTTCACATTCCCGTTCATTTTCTCCGCCAGTTCTTTTACAATAAACATTCCAAGCCCGGAGGAACCTTTCCGCCGGGCTGAATCTGCCTTATAAAATCTGTCAAAAATTTGCTCTGTATCCGGCCTGCTGGTCTTTGAAACAGGATTTTCAAAAATCAGGCAATGGCTGCTCTGCCGAATCACAATCCCGCCCCTGCCATGAAGCAGTGCATTCTGGATCAAGTTATGGAAAATCCGCCGCAAGCTTTCTTCATCCGCCCTGAGCTTTAGACTTTCATTCTCAAATTCCACTTCCGGTGAAATCCCCTTTTCTTCAAATTGGCGGTAGAATCCGACCAGACAATCACTCAAAAGAGGCATCACCTGTATTTCACATAGATTGAGCTCGAACTCCTGACTTGTAAGCTTGGTATACAAAAACAATTCTTCCAGCATATCCCCCAATTCTTTCAGCCGGTCATCCGCTGTCTGAAGGTAGCGTTCCTTCTTTAACAGCTCTTTGCACTCCTGTGCGAGCTGTATATATCCTGCGGCTCCGGTCAAAGGGGTACGGATATCGTGTGCCAGACTCGTAATATTTTGTTTTAATTGTTTTTCCGCCTTTTCATACTGCATCTTGCTCTCAAACCACTGCCGCTGAAGCAGGTTTAACTTCCGGCAGAGAGCCAGCACATCTCTCTGACGGCTCCCCACACCCAGTTCCATGTGGCTTCCCCGCTCAATTTCCTCAAGCTGCTTATACAGAAAACGTATTGCCAGAATATTGCGGACATACTGTATAAGCAGCAGTACGCAGACACAACCCAATATTACAAGTGCCGCTGTCATAGACTTCCTCCCATTTCTTTTTTATTATCATTCAGACAGCATAGCTCGAAACCGCTGCCTTGCAGCTCCTCCGCAGCTTGCGCTGCTGCGTTTCTCGCTATATGGGCGTTCCGCCCATCACAGGATACAGTGAGAGACTTCTTTGCATGCCAGCATGCACGAAGTCTTTCACTGTATCCTGTATGGCTGAACTGTTGTCATATATCCTGCCTCTTCAAAATCATTCCCGTAATCCCGGTGTAAAGAATCAGAAATCCCAATCCCGCCGCATAAACATGCAAATCCTTTATGGAAGTATAGTGTCTCGGTCCCATCGCAAGAGTCAGATAGATGGTATGTTTCATCCATCCTCCAATATGGAACATATCCAATATCCCATACAACGGCATCACAATAATTCCGCTGCTAAAAAGCACGGTTGCCACTGCCCCTGCAGCTATGCTTCTGGTCAGGACACAGATCATAATGGTCAAAGCGGCGAATGCCGTTGTCAAAAGCCACGCCCAACTCAGATAAAATACAACGTCCACCCACTTCGTATAAGGCACCAGCTCTCCAAATATCCGGTTCATCAGCAGGGCAGACAAATAATGCAGCACCAGATAACAAACATTCACGATTCCGGCCGTTAAAATCTTGCTGCCCACATAGTTCCATCGATTCTGATGGAGCGCCATCACATTTTTTATAAAGCCGCTCTGAAAATCCATGCATACAAACAACATCACCCAAATACCAAATATCAGATTATATGAGCCCCCATCCAAACAAATCTGTCTGAAGAAAATCAAAGAATCTACGCCGTTTAGAAGTCCAGACGCTTCTTTGGCTTCCTCTTGCGAAATCATCCCGATACGCAGCGCTATTTCCTGTCCCTGGGGTGTTTCCATCAACCAGATCAACCCAAAAAGCATCACTGTCGCAATGAATAATATCCCAAAACATATATAGACCGACTTACTCCTTTTTGCCCGATATAAATCCATACGCAGCAGATTAAACATACTACCGTCCCCCTTCCATTCGTTCTAAGAAATACTCTTCCAAATCCATGTGATGAAATCCCGAAGCATATACTATCACCTGATTCTCTATCAGTATCTGATTGATCTTCGCTCCGTCTTCTGCCCCATATATCCGAATTGACCGGTTATCCAAAACCTCTGACTGCATATCCGGAAATGTCTCCTGGATCATAGGCAATGCCCGACGCACATCCTGTACCTCAATCAAAAAATAATCCTGACACTTTTCTTCCAATTCTTCCCTGGTAATCTGCTCAATCAGTTCTCCGTCTTTGATAATTCCGTAATTTGTGGAAACCTTGCTTAATTCCCCTAAAATATGCGAGCTCACCACAATCGTTTTCCCCTCTTCATGGAGGGTGAGCACCAACTGCCGGAGTTCTCGGATACCTTCTGGGTCAAGTCCGTTTATCGGTTCATCAAGAATCAACAAATCTGGATTTCCAAGCAACGCAAGCGCAACACCCAAGCGCTGCTTCATTCCCATGGAAAAATGCTTCACTTTCTTTTTCCCTGCCTCCAAAAGTCCTGTAATCCGTAATACATCATCCACACTATTTTCATCCGCGAGTCCCATGCATTTCGCCTTCATCACTACATTCTGCCGTGCCGTCATATGCGGATACAACCCTGCCGCCTCTATCAGCACCCCCAGCCTTCTCCGTGCCGCCGGGTCACTGACCGGCTTTCCGAATAACCGGATTTCTCCTTCCGTCGGAGTGGCGATTCCACAAAGCATTTTCAACGTAGTTGATTTTCCGGCGCCGTTTCTTCCGATAAACCCGTAAATCTCTCCCTCCCGTACTGTCATGTTGAGATGTTTCACTGCCGCCTTATCTCCATACATTTTCGTAAGAGCAATTGTTTCTATGGCAAATGTATTTTCTTTCCCTGTTCCCACAGTTTCTTTCTCTCCTTTCCGTTTTTCTTTTCTACAAAAAATAGTCTAATATAAGAGTTTTCAAAAAGTGCTTAGAAAGGTTTAAGAAAGTGTAAAGTTTATTTTCTGCACTCTCTAATTATATCTGCAAACACAGATTATTACAACAGCATGATAAACTCCCTCTCTTCATTAAATTCCATTACAATTCACGGCCGGCCGTGAACAGCAGCCAAATTGCTTATTGACAAAGCGACATATGTGTCGTATAATCCAAAAAAGACACATGTGTCGTTTTTAGAAAGGAGAATACTATGAAAGAATTCCGATTAAGAGAATGGAGATACGAAGATGCTGAACAGCTTGCCGCGGCAGCTAATAATCCCAATGTGGCCAAAAACCTGCGCAATACATTTCCCCATCCATATTCACTGGAAGACGCCAAACAGTTTTTGAATCTTTTTATCCCTAATGAAGGGAAGAATCAGATTGCCCGCGCTATTGAGGTGGACCAAAAGGCTGTCGGCGGAATTTCTGTCTCTGTCCAGGGTGATATCTATGAAAAGTCTGCTGAACTGGGATACTGGCTTTCCGAAGATTACTGGAGACAGGGAATCACTTCGCGCGCCGTACAGCTAATCTGCCAGGAAGCCTTTGCCCGGTTTGACATCCTCCGCATCTTTGCAGAGCCGTTTGCACACAATGCAGGCTCAAGGGGCGTACTGGAAAAAGCAGGTTTTACATATGAAGGCACGATGCGTAACGGCGTTTATAAAAACGGCCAAGTCCATTCCTACTGCATCTATTCTCTTTTAAGAGAGGAGTTCGTATAATCCTATGGGACAAAAAGCCGAAAAAACCAAAGAAATCATCCGCCGGGAGGCATACCGGTTATTTGCCGCCAAAGGCTTTAAGGAAGTGACCATGACAGATATCTGCGAAAAAACAGGCCTGAGCAGAGGCGGATTATATCGGTATTACTCCGGGACGAATGAAATTTTTTCCGAAATCTTATCAAAAGAGTATGTGATTGCAGACCGCATAGAAGGACAGGAAAGCGCCAGAGCGATTTTAGAAGATATGTTGGAGGCAATTAAGGGTGAGATTTTAGAAAAAGAACTGTCTTTAAGCCTTGCCATATATGAATATGCCAATCTGGGAAATGAAGATTTCTTCATCTGGATCAATCAAAATGCGAAAAGACGATGGAACAGCCTGATAAATTATGGCATGGAAACCGGGGAATTTAAGCCGGTAGACCCGGAACAGGTTTCGGATTTGATTTTATATTACTATCAAGGGCTGCGCATGTGGTCCCGGGTCATACCATTTGACAGGCAGGTTGCGGAACACTATGCGGAATCAATACGGCAGCTTTTGCTGAATGATATTTAGCAAAAGCTGCCTCACTGAATCCTAACCCGTTTCAGCCAATTCCGACAATCCTCTTCGTTTGTCCCAAAGCCATCCGGTACACTCCATACAGCACCGCGGCAATCAACGCCATCAGCAGCAGTTCCATCGACAGCATTCTGAGCTCAAATGCCTGCAGGACCATATCATTGAAATAAAGTAAAAACAGAGTAAATACCCCCACAATCGTACAGCCCGCTGCCACAGGGTATACAAAAATTTTCCGAAGCTGAACTTTGATGACTCTCTCTTCGTAAACATCGTCAGCCCCAAGTTTTTTCAAATCCTCAAAAAGCTGCCGGTTGTCCATGGCAATCGTGACACTTCTGATATAACTCATGATTCCTGCGGCAGTCAGCGAAATCACGGAAATGTAGAAACTGAACAGGACGAATACCGCCACCATTTCCATGGCGTCAGCCTTCAGCAAAACCTTGGAAAAAGGAGCATATTTCCAGTCATCCAGCAGCATGGGATTATCCGGTGACAGCTCAATTTCTCCGGCATAACTGTACTCCTTGCCTGCTGCCAACGCCAATTCCTCCTCATGAGCGTCATATAAATCGTAATGATTGGAAATCTCGGTTGCGTGCGCCGTATATTCCCGTTTCACTGCATCCGCGAAACCATATTCCTCGCGCATCCATTGATGGGAATCCTTTTGGCTGGTTAAAGCTTCACCCGATACCACATCCCCTTCCGCCACATGTTCCGTGTTGAAAAATACGAGCTTCTCCTTCGATTCTTCGGTCAGCCCATCAAAAAATCTGCTGTAATCCTCATCAGACAGCAAGAATGTAAATGGATCACTGACCATTGCCAGATTGTCAAACTCCACGGTTCCCTGGAATTTTGGCGCCAGGATGTCTCCGGTAACAGGATGTTGGATTTCATTCAGGCAATCCACACTAACCCATATATTTTCATAAAATCCTGTGGATATGACCGTCTTATACTCTCCCTCTTTTAAAGAAACCGGAATCCCCAAAATCCTTGTAAAATCTGAAGCCGATATAAAAGAAGCCAGCTTCTCATATTCCACGTCAAAATACCGCCTCTGGTCGTCCATATCCCGTCCGGTATAACGAATGATTAACTGTAAGGAATCCAAAGTCTCAAAAACAGAGAGCTTTACCCCATTTTCTTCGGCCAGACGAGCAATGTCTTCCTGTCCAATCTGTGCTTCCCCTGCCGGATAATGCAGGGAATAATCATAGGGCGCGCTGCTGCCTCCCTCCGTAGCGCTGTAGTAATACTGCACTCCCCAAAAAGCAGCCAGAACCATGACGAATACAAGCAGGGAAATCACACACATATTTCTGGTCGTCTGTCTGGCAGCAAAACGCATCAGATTTGTGGAAATAATATTGTTGTAATATTTCTCCGGATGTTTCCCTTTTGTGGAATGGCCTACCGCGCTTAAAATCACCAGATACAGCCCTGCAACACAGAGCAGATAGGTTGCATTCCAGATTGCAGGCATCCCCTGCCTAAACAGCCGGACAGTGAACCCAGGCACCGCTATCGCCAGAAAAAAACCTACAATAATCAGCACAACTCCAAGTTTCCCGCACCATGGCTTGATTTCCCGAACCATCTCTGTCTTTCGGTTGGCGTTCAGAATCTCCATAATATCTGCCCGCCGGATAAAACGGATTCCCATAAGCAAGATGCAGAACGCCAATACGACCGCGAAGAGAACTCCTGCAAACACTCCTGCCATCCCGAAACGGTACTGCATCTGCGCCGTGTTAATCACAAGCGTCTGGAACAACTTCCATATGAAAAATGATACCGGGACTGCCAGTAAAATACCGAAAAAGATATATTTACCGGCAACTGCGGCCATTTCTCCCATCAACTGGCAGGCAAGCTCCCGTTTGTCCGCCCCCAGAGCCAGCATGACTCCAAATTCCCTGCTTTTTTTCCTGAAAAACAGACTGCTCCCGTAAAGTGTAAAAATCACGCATCCAATCACTACCACACCTAGCATGAGCCACATTAATTTTCTCGTGTCTCCGCTCGGAGGCAGAAATTCTTGGATGGACGGCGAGAAAAACATCATTGTAAAAGATGACACCAGCAGCACAGACAAAAAAATGCACACTCCCAATAGACGATATTGGTCCTGGTTTTTCCTGCGAAGCTTTGCCGCAATTCTATTCATTGTCATCACTGTCACCTCCCAATGTGCGAATCGTATCCAAAAGTTCATCCATAAATTCACGTCTGGTGCCGCTTCGCATCAGTTCTCCGTATACCTGCCCGTCCTTCAATACAATCACCCTGTCACAGAATGAGGCTGCAAAACTATCGTGTGTTACCATAAAAATGGTCGCCCCCATTTCCTTTTTTGCCTGCAAAAATGCGTCAATCACTGCTTTACAGGACTTGCTGTCCAGATTTCCCGTAGGCTCGTCCGCCAGAATCACATAGGGCTGGTTCATCAGCGCTCTTGCCACTGCGGTACGTTGTTTCTCTCCTCCTGAAATCTCGGCGGGATATTTTTCCATAATCTTCTCAATACCGAAAAGCCGGCAGATATTTTTCGCCTTCTCCTCCATCTGTGCCACCGGACGGCGGGCAATAATCTGTGGAAGACATATATTTTCAAAGACACTCAGACCATCCAACAGCATAAAATCCTGAAAAACAAATCCCATCTGCCGATTGCGTACTTTTGCAAGTTCTGTCTCTTTCAGGTTCGATATATCCTGCTCAGCCAGAAGGATTTCACCCTGTTCATGAGGGATGAAACATGAGATACAATTGAGCAATGTCGTTTTCCCCGAGCCGGAGGGTCCCATGACCGCCACGAATTCCCCCTTTTCCACCTCCAGGGATACGTCCTTTAACACCGGATACTCCTGGTTTCCTGTCACATAACTTTTTGATAAATGCTTCACCTGCAGCATAATATGATACCTCCTCAATTTTTCCTTTCATCTGACAAGAATTATTTTAGACCAATCCTCTGCATTCTGCACTCCGGGAAATGTCATGTTTGGCATGGATTTTGTAAAGTTTAGGTAGAAATGATGAAAGCGTATTTACAAAATTCTGGTTATTCTATAAAATAGCCTTTGTGAGTATCCTTCATAAAAAAGGTGGATGATAATATGGTCAATATTGGAATCTGTGATGATGAAGCCCCCATGCGCAAAGCGCTTAGGACTCCCTTAGAGCAGAAACTGCAATTACTCGGAGAAGACTATCAGATTTTTGAATATGATTCCGGCGAGGCGTTGATTGCACGGCCGGAAGCGGAATCACTGGATATCTTATTTCTGGATATAGAAATGAAACAATTGAGCGGCATGGACACTGCCAGAACATTAAGAAAACGGGATGCACAGACGCTTCTCATCTTCGTAACTGCCTACCCTGATTTTGTATTTCAGGGATATGAGGTCCATGCTTTCCATTATATTTTAAAGCCCTATGAGGAGCGTAAAATCCAAAACGTTATGGAGCAGGCGCTAAAAGAACTAGGCAAAACACAGGAACAATTCTTTACTTTGGAGCAAAAATCCGGTATTTTAAAAATTCCAGTGAAGAAAATCCTGGCTTTTTCCAGTGACAGAAGAAAGGTCATCCTCTCTCTCAAAGATGGAAGCCGGATGGAAATGTACGGGAAACTGGACGAGGTAAAGGAAGAATTGCCGGATTATTTTATCCGCTGCCATAACCGCCATCTGGTAAACTTGAACTATATAACTGCACTGGAAAAAGACCGTTGTATCTGCGGAACTTTACAAATCCCCGTAAGCCGTGCTTTCCGCCAGTCTCTGGAAATCGCTTTTGCCCGGCTGCTGCTGCAGTAAGCGAAAGCGTCTTTGCCCGACTGCTGCAGTAAATAAAAACGCCGCCATCCTATTTCACTGTTTATCAGACAAGAAAAATAACTTAGGAGAACTGCCATGAAAATCATCCAAACAATCCTCTCTTATTATCACAACATCCCACTCTTCATACAGGGGTTTCTATTCTACCGGATTCTTTGCCATTTCGCAAAGAAGCGTCCCGGAAAATTTTGGGGCGCAGCTATCTATATTTCCTGTACCATCTTTTCCAGCATGATTATTTTCCCAAATGACCTTTTTAATGTAACCGCGGACTTAATCTGGTTCACACTCCTGATGATATTGGCCTTTCGGGGAAGTATCTGGCAAAGGCTGGCCGCCGTTTTTGTCCTCTATCCTCTGATTATCAGCCAGAACTTTCTGGTCATGGATATGTTGGGAAGCCTGGGGACTTCCTTGGGATGGCCGAAAGCACTGGATATTTTCTGTACCATAGCAGACCCGCTGCTGCATCTGCTCATCTGGTACGGTATTTACAGAGTTTTTGAAAAGCATCTTCCCCAGATACGAACACTGTTTGACAATAAAATCTGGATACTGCTGAATGTCATTTGCCTGGCATCTCTGGTGAGCATTACCACCTGTATCTATTTTTCGCCCAGACAAAGCTATAAAATGTGGCCTGCTGCTTTCGCGTGCTTTGCAACCAATCTGGGATGCATCGCACTGGCAGAATATTTTATCATCAGTATTCAGCAAAATATGGAACGCAAAAACTTGATTCTGCAGAAGAACTACTATGAAGAGCTAGAACAGAACCAGACCGAAATCCGCAGGCTCCGCCATGACATGAACAACCATCTCGGCGCAATTCGGGCGCTGTTCCAAGCAGGCAATCAGGAGGAGGCAGAGAACTACCTGCAGGAGGTAGAAGGCCAGATGGCCGCACGCAGCCGTGTCTTTTGTAAAAATAATATTGTCAATGCTGTTCTGAATGCCAAATATAATCTGGCGCTGGAGCATCACATTGACTGTTTTTTCAATATAGATCTGGATAAGTTGATTGGAATTGATGCAATCAGCCTTTGCTGTCTCTTTTCCAATACCTTGGACAACGCTATTGAAGCCTCTGTCAAAATTCCTGATGAGAATGAACGGAAGATGTCTGTCAAAGCACGTGTCACGGAAAATGGTTATTTCACCTATGAAATTTCCAATGCGAAAAGGAATGTTGTTTTGGAGGAGAAGGGGCGATTTAAGTCCGACAAGAACGAAGCGGAATCACACGGACTTGGACTGTCCAATGTGAGAGAAATGGTGGAAAAGTACGACGGGACTTTGGATATTTCCTATACGGAGGAACAGTTTACGGTAACAGTGTTGATTGGGGATGCGTAAGAAAGCGTTGATGGCTTTCGTCTTAGGCAGGCAGTCGTATGGATGTTTCCCATCACAAGCGGGCAATTAGTTCTCCTGGGGTGAGTGCTATTATCTTACTTTTTGTAAAATCACGAATATTTCTAGTAATGATATAGTCTACATTCATACGCTCAGCCATTGTACTTTGTACTGCATCCTCAAAATCATCCCACTTCATTTCTGCCGCATGGACAATATCAGCTACACCAAGATCCGCAAACTCAAATATGAGTTTTAAAACACGCAGCGTCTCTTCAATCTTGTCTGGCGTGAGTTGTTTTCTCATTATATAGACTAGATTTGCAAAAGTTAATGCGGACACAACCCCCTTTGCCTGCTCTGTCTCACATAATTTCCAAATCACAGCGGATTCCGGATAATGTGGTTCTCTTTTTTGTAAAACATCCAATAAAATGTTCGCATCAATCAGTAATTTCATACTTTTCTTTCAACCTTTCTTCTTTTACCTGCTCCAGCTCATAATCGCTTTTCAAAATTCCTGTAAGAGAATCTGTAAGATATGAAACTGCTGCGTCTTTTGGAATAAAACGCCCGACTTCCTTACCATTTTTTGTAACAATCACTTCTCTGCCCTCCATAACAAGATTGAGATATCTTCCAAAATTATTTTGCATTTCCGTTGCTGTTGCTGTTGCGCCAACCATAAGAACACCGCCTTTTATTTTAGTTAATTTTAGTATATCATATTTTAGCTAATTTTTAAAGAAAAATTGTTCTTTTTCTCGGAATCCTCCTCTGCTCTACTCCCACTCACTTCCAGTAAGGGCGGCAATTGAATTGCTCAACCGCCGCCCATACACCAAATGATACTTTTATAAATCGGACATCCTATAAATACGTAAACGGTTCCTTTGCATCTACAAATGTAACCGGAATTTCCGGAAAACGCTCTGCCAGCCATGGAGCCAGATATTTCATGCCTGCCTCTTCACTCCTCTCATGGCCAAGAGTCAGCATTGCACGGTTAAAGCCCATCTGATATGCATCATTGATATAAGCACAGACTGTCCACTCCGTGATATCCCCCACAATCAACAGATCAAGCCGGTCACGTTCCATGACCTGCATCGGCATTTCTTCTACTCCCAGTCCCAGGCTTCCGCCGCCGACCAGACCCCCCACGCGTTTCACTTTCATTTCCGGAGCTCCAATAATCTGCACGGTATCCATCTCCAGCTTTTTCTTAAAAAACTTGGCGAGTTCGCCTACCGTAGTCTCCGGAAGTTCATAAATCCAAGGCTGTTTTTCATCAGGCTGCAGATATTTTCGCCACCCTAATTCTTCAATCAGCCCTTCATAAATATAATCTGTTTCTGAACCGATATGCATATGGTCATGAAAACGCCAGATTGTGATTCCATGTTCCTCCAGATATTTACGCTTCGCCAGATATATACTGTCCTCTTTACACCAGTCTGTAGTATCATTCCCCGTAAACCAGGTGGGTTCATGGGAAATAATAAAGTTCGCCCCTAAGCGCACCGCCTCCTGAATCACATGGAATGTGGGCATAAATGTAGATACAATCCCTGTCACCACATTGTCCGGACTTCCTACGGTAATCACATCACAGGTTGGCTCTATTTGAGGGCCGCCGCATATATCCAGAAGAATTTTATCAATCACCTCCTGAACCGTCAAACTATTTTTTACATTCTCATTATGCTCTGTCATATGGATTTCCTTTCATACATCATACTGAAACAATTAATTAGATGCATTCTTAGCAGCCTTACGTTCTGCGATTTCTTTAATATACTGTGGATTTTTGGTCTCTACATCCAAAAACCAGATATCAATAAGCAGAATAATGGCAACAACCAATGGTCCGAATTTAAAAAATGCATCAATACCGGAGATGGTAGAAGCTGCCTGAGCCTCCAATGCGCCATTGTACCCAATCGCACTCAAGAAGAAACCAAAGGCCGCGGTCAACGCTCCCTGTCCTACCTTAGCGCCTACAGAACTTGCAGAAAACAAGACGGACTGGACACGGACACCTGTCTTCCATTCACCATAATCAATCGTATCACCAATCAGTGCACCAGCCATTCCCATTGCAAAGCCCATACCAATACCGCGCAGGAGTGCTGTCACGAACAGGACTGTATTTGTAGTCGGCAGGAAGATGAATGCAATCTGCGCAACTAACATACAGCCAGAGCCGAACAGTACCATCTGCCGCTTGGTGAATTTCTTTAGGAAAAACGGCGCAACCGCAGACAGGAATACACCTGGCAGATTAGAGCAGGCAACAAAAGTTCCCATCAGCGCCATATTTCCCAGAACAGAATTCAAATAATATACGGAAACAGACAAATTAAATGTCAGGATAAAGTTTGCCATCAGATTCACGACAAATGCCATCCACCAGTACTTATTTACGAAAGCACATTTCACACCCACGATCAGATTTTCAGGCGGGACTTCATTTTCCACACGCTCCTTGACAAACACCACATTCAATGCCAACGGAATCAGCCCGATAATACCGAAGACCAGAATGGATTTAATCCAGGCGGACTGCTGTGCCTGTCCTCCGAAAAACTCAACCATAGGCATCATTGCAGAGGCCATGATGGTCTGAGTGAGCGCCGAAAACATCATGTTGAAAATCAACATCTGGGAACGGTCCACAGAATCATTTGTAACATAGGAAGGCAGGGAACCAAATGCCATGCCCACATATGTATACAGGATAGTATTAAACAAATTGTAGGTAATAAAGATATAGGCCACCCGCAGAGCGATACTTCCATCCGGAACAAGAAATACCAGGATAACCGAGATGACCATCGGAACTGACCATTTCAGCATTACGGGAATACAATGCCCTAATTTGCTCTTGTGGCTGTCAATAATTTGCCCTGCAATCAAATCCGAAACACCGTCAAATATTTTTGAAAATGCAATGACCGAACCAACTAAAGCCGCATTCAGCAGGATAACATCCGTATAGAAAAACAGGACATATGTGCTGAACAAAGTATATAAGGCGTTCATACCAAAAGCGCCTGAACCATAGATTAATTTTTCAAACAAACTGATTTTACCCGTATCTTTTGACATAATATTTTCCTTCCTTCTACTTTTTCTCATTCAAAAATGCAAAGGCTTCTTCCAGATGCTTATTCCAAAAATCCCAATCATGAGAGCCGCTGTCTTCAATATATGTAAAGTCTGCCTCCTGTCCCAGCAGAAAATCTCGCAGAGCATGATTTTCTTTTATCAGAAAATCCTCACTGCCTTCTGTCATAAATATCTGAGGAATCTCTTTTCCGTCCTTTTTCAGCTCCTGATAAATAAATCTGGGGTCTATATCACTGGTCCCAATCTTCTTCGGGTCGCCAAACAAATAGCACTGGAGCGCCACATCAGAGACACCGTCATCCACAGGAACCCCGCCGTTATCCACAATGCGGATTGGAAGATATGCCCCGGAAAATGCAAGGATTTTTGAAAAAGTATGAGCATATTTCAATCCATTGCGCATAGCGCCATATCCGCCCATAGATAATCCTCCGATATATGTATCTTCCCGCTTGTTAGACAGATGAAACAATCGGCGCGTATACTCTACCAATTCCTCTCCAATATATTTCCCAAAATACCGTTTTTCTGCCGGATGATCCAGATAAAAGCTGTTGTCTCCGTCCGGCATGATGACTGCAATTCCATACTTCTTACTTAGTTCGCGAATACAGGTGTTCGCAAGATAGTCCGTCTCATCTCCTGTATAGCCATGCAGCAGATACAAGCTCTTCATCTCTCCTGTCACAAAGTCCGGCTCCCCATATTCACTGAACGCCCCGTCATTGGGAAGGACCGCAGTAAATGGGACAGTACGCATCAGACAGTTTGAAAAAAATTTGACATGAATAATCGCCATACTACATCTCCTCTCATTCTTTATTTCATGTGAACACATCAAATACTTACGGCCGTTTTTTCAATCCCTATTATAATGGATAGCAAAGCCTCCATGGCTGTGATTATATGCGGAAAAAAGTGTAAAATATTGATATTCATGCAAATGCTGTTTCTGTGAAAAAATATTTAGATATTAGATATAGCTGATTGTGCTTTTTTAATTGACTTTTTGAAATGATTGTGTTATTTTCCACTCATAAATAATTTGGAACCTTCGTTTCATTGACAGTCCGTCACCTATCAGGAGGAAAAAATGAACCCATACCATGAGATTGTAATCCCGCCCGAAAATTTCCCTGCTGTGGTCCTCATCCATTCACCTCAAAATACTACAATATACGAGAGACACTGGCATGAGTCTATCGAACTGCTCGCTTCTCTGGATTCCCGCCTGCATATTACCTGCGGCCAGAATGAATTTGACCTTATGGAAAACGATGTAGCGTTAATTAACAGTTCCGTGATTCACCGAGTTACTGGAGTGAAGGGACACGCAGTCGTGAGTCTATCTCTTCGTCTAGATCCGAGACTATTTAAAAATTATTCTAAAGTGAATCATCACTGGTTCGATTTGAGTCAGAATGAAGAAGCACGCCAGGATATCGCCTCCTGCTGCCGGAAACTTTATGAATTGTATATACAAGAAGAGGAGAATCCTGGCCTGCTGTTGGAGGCAAATGCCCTGGTGTTCCATATCGTATATTTGATGATTACCTATCTTTGCATCTCACGTATGGAGAGTCCACAGGCCCATTCTGAAAAATATTATGATCGATACCGTGAGGTTATGGTCTACATGGAAGAACATTACAGCGAACCTCTCACCCTTGATGAAATTGCAGGCCTGCTGCATTTATCAAAGGAACATATATCACGGGAATTCCGCTCTTATGTGGGGGAGGGCTTTCGGGAACATTTAACCAATATCCGGCTGATCAATGCACAGAAAGATCTGCTTGGCACTGATCTCCCCCTGATTGATATTGCCATTAAAAACGGTTTCCCGAACCTACGTGCATATAATCACGCATTTCGCAAATACTACGATATACTGCCCACACAGTATCGCAGGAATTATAAACGCCAGAATCAAAAGAAAGCAGATTTCGAGCTATAGGAGATTCTACCATAACATTGTAGATAGCAAGAAATGATAGACAGTCTGTTTCTCTTTCTTACAAATATTTTACAGGGGAGTCGGTAACCTGTATAGATTACCAACTCCCCTGTATATATTGCACTAATATATTCGCCAAAACTGTTCCCACAAAAATTTAATATAGCCTGCGTCAAAGCCAACCACAAATTATACTGCCGCTCTACCTAATCCACGCATTCAACGCCTCTTCCAGCTTTTCAATATCCACAGGTTTGGAAATATGACCATTCATCCCTGCTTCTTCTGACTTCCTGATGTCATCTGCAAAAGCGTCGGCAGTCATTGCAATGATTGGAATTCTCTCCAAATCTTCCCTTCCGGAACCACGGATTGCCATAGTCGCCTCATATCCATTCATAACAGGCATCTGGATATCCATGAAAATCAAATCATAATAACCGGGGTCCTGTTCCAGTACACGCTCTACTGCGAGCTGGCCGTTCAATGCCTGCTCCACCTGAATCCCTACCACATCCAGAAGTTCTGCCGCCACTTCAATATTCAGTTCATTATCTTCCACAAGCAGAACTCTTTTTCCCGAAAAATCGTGCTGCTGGAAGTTTTCCAATGCGGTAGCCGGTTTATCGTCGCCTCCAAGCCCAAGAACCTCCTTTAATACTCTGGTCAGCCTGGACTTAAATAACGGCTTTTCGACAAATGCATCTACACCGGCGCTCAATGCTTCTGCCTCAATATCTGACCAGTCATATGCAGACAAAATAATAATCGGAATGTCGTCTCCAACTGTCCTGCGAATCTCCCTTGCAGTCTCCACTCCATCTTTTCCCGGCATTCTCCAATCGAGGATGACAACTGCGAAATCTTTTGCTGCGTCTCTCGCTTCTTCAATACGCTTCACTGCGGTATCCCCGTCCAACACATATTCCGCATTCATATGAAGGCTGTTCAAAATCTCACAGGCGCTCTCGCAAGCCGCTTCTTCGTCATCCACCACAAGCACCGGAAGACTGGAAAATGCCTCAACGTCTGTCTGGGTCACATCATTCAGTCTCAAATAGACTGTAACGATAAACTTCGAGCCCTTACCCAGTGTGCTCTCCACCTGGATATCACCATTCATCATGCGGGCAATATTGACCGCAATACTCATGCCAAGTCCTGTCCCCTCAATCTTACCGGTTCGTGAATCTGCCGCACGGGAGAACGGCTCAAATATCTTCTGGATATAATCCTGCTCCATACCAATACCCGTGTCTTCAAACGTAAACTCATAATATCCGCTGTCTGCTACATTGGTAGGCTTCTCTTCAATGTGGATACTGATCTTACCATCCGCAGGCGTGAACTTGATTGCATTGCCCATAATATTCATGAAAATCTGCTGCAGGCGCTGCTCATCACCAACCACATCCTCATGCTCTATTTTTTCAATATTGACATTGAGTTCCAGGCCTTTTGCCTCCATCTGGGAATGGAATACCATGAGAAGATTCTCCACAGTATCAGACAGATTAAACGAATCTTCCGTCAGGCTGACCTTTCCGCTCTCAATCCGGCTCATATCCAGGACTTCATTGATCAATCCCAAAAGATGCTTACTGGAAACCGTAATCTTGCCAAGTGCATCCATCACACGCTCTTTTTCATCAATATGCATACCTGCAACAGCAGTCATACCCAAAATGGCATTCATCGGAGTTCGGATATCATGGCTCATCCTGGACAGGAAATCGCTCTTCGCATGGTTTGCCGCTTCCGCCTGCTCCGCTGCCAAAGCGAGAATCTCCCTCTGCTCCTCTTCACGGTGGATAATCTCATCAATACTGCGAATAGCCAATGTAATAGCGGACGGCTGTCCTTCCTCCATCCCTGCCACCGTAATCACTGCAGAACACCATTCATATCCGCCCTTATCATCCAATCTCTTATACTGGAATTCTAAATGGTCTTCTGTTTCTAACTTCTTTAATATATTGGACAATTCAAGAAATTCCCTGAATTCTTCTGTATGTTCTTCCGCAATAAGCCCCGAATGAAAGCTTCTTTCCGCAAACTCCCTGATAAAGTCTCCTGTTTCAGCCTTCTCGCTGCGGTGTGGGTGGAGAATCTCATATCTTCCGCTTCGCAAATCAACATAATAGATTGCACGGTATGCTTTGGCTGTGCCATTCATTGCATTCTGATATACCCGGGTACGCTCTGCAATCCGGTTGCGTTCTTCTGTAAGTATCTGATTCTGTCTTTCACGCCTGTACTCACGGGCTGTCTGAAAAATAACCAGAGCAATCGCAAGCACAACCAAAATAAAACTTATAGTATGCAGACTATCGGCGCCAGAAAATATCTCCTCCTGAGGTATCGTCAGGATTGCTGTCCACCCGTTATCCAAATGATGGAAATAGATATTACGGACAACTCCATCCTTCGCCGTAATATTTTCCAGAACGCGGATAGAACCCGTAACATTCTCGCCTTCCACCTCTATATTTTCGTTTCTCTCATTCACCTTCTCTATATAATCATCAACCATTTCCTGATAGTTTTCATACTGATAATCCG
>CANOBT010000068.1 GCA_947564305.1 uncultured Lachnospiraceae bacterium
TCCAATGAGGCTTCAAATTCTTCAGCAGAAGGGAGTTTTAAAGTTTTAAGCATGATGACATCTCCTGAAGTATATGCCACCAGTTTGTCGCCAGTATCAATCGACAGGCGTTTACGGATACTGACCGGCAAAGAAATTTGACCTTTGGAAGAAACTGTCAATATTTGAGTATTCATTTGCGTATGCTCCTTTCAAGTAAGAATTTCTTACTTATATTATGCCATAGTGCCATATAATATGCAAGAAAAATGTTTTTGGCGTGGAAGCTTACATGAAGCATTGGCTAAAACTCAGGATGAGAAAGCCACAAAATACGAGAAAATATTATGTTCAAATTAATTTACCAGACAAGGGGGTTTTTAGCCCAACATCATATGATAAAATATTGCAGTATGAGGAGGGGCTGTTATATCAGTGCAGGAAAAGCAGGATTTCATCCAATCTCAATAAAAAGAAACCGTAAGAAAATAATACAAGCAGACTGCACAGTATATTTTCTTACGGTTCCTTATTTATTCCTTATCAAAAAATCCTACGCGTGGAACATTGTTCCAGTCTCACCGCGGATCGCATCTCTGGATTTTTCCAGGAGTGTGATCAAAGCGGTACGTCCCGGCTTGGAGGATGCGAAATCAACCGCAGCCTGTACCTTCGGCAGCATGGAGCCAGGTGCGAAATGACCTTCCTTGATATATTGCTCAGCCTCTTCCACAGAAACGTCGCTCAGCCATTTTTCATCCGGTGTTCCGAAATGAAGCGCTACTTTTTCTACAGCCGTCAGGATGATGAGATAATCTGCATCCAGTTCCTTCGCGATTAAGCAGCTTGCAAAATCCTTGTCAATTACTGCGCTGGCGCCTTTGAGATGGTTTCCCTGTCTCATAACAGGGATTCCGCCGCCGCCGCCTGCGATAACCAGATTTCCGGCATCTACCATAGTACGGATTGTCTCGATTTCCACGATTTCTGCCGGCTTCGGGGAAGCTACCACACGGCGGTAGCCTCTTCCGGCATCTTCCTTCATAATATAATCAAACTTTTCTTCCATCATCTTTGCCTGCTCAGCATCCACGAATTTTCCGATTGGTTTGGAAGGATTCTGGAAAGCAGGGTCATTTTCGTCTACACGGACCTGTGTGATCATTGTCGCAACCGGAATACCGGAGATATTGCGGTTCAACAGCTCTTCACGCAATGCATTCTGCAGATCGTAGCCGATATAAGCCTGGCTCATTGCAACACATACGGAAAGAGGAGTGTTAGGCTGCTCCAGGTCTTCATGGGTCAACGCAATCATCGCATTGTTGATCATGCCTACCTGCGGGCCATTTCCGTGGGATACGACTACTTCGCATCCGTCTTCGATCAGGTCTACGATTGCCTTGGCAGTAATCTTAACGGCTGCCATCTGTTCCGGCAGGGTATTTCCGAGCGCATTTCCGCCGAGAGCAATTACGATTCTCTTCTTTTTTGCCATATCATTTGCCTCTCAATCTCTTACTTGAAAACTCTTGGAGTTCCATTTTCTTCCAGTTTCTTTAAGATGTCAGCCGGATCAGCAAATTTAGCAAGGAAGATCATAGCAGCGATGATGTATGGCTTGAAGCTTGCTTCTTTGTACAATGGATCTCTGTAACGGTCAAATACGGATGCGTCAACTTCACCGGTCTCGCAGCTTACGCCCGTGATGTCAGCCGGCAGACAGTGCATGTAAAGTGCCTTTCCGTCCTTGGTTGTCTTCATAAGCTCTTCGGTACAAGCCCAGTCTTTGTGCTCTGCATTCTGTGCAAGCAGTTCTTTTTCCAGAGCCTTGATTCCCTCGGTATCGCCGTTTCCATAAAGCTCCGTACGTTTTTCCATTGCAGCAAATGGAGCCCAGCTCTTCGGATATACGATATCAGCATCTTTGAAAGCTTCTGCCATGTCATTGGTCTTCTTGAAGGAGCCGCCGGACTTCTCAGCGTTCTTAGCAGCAACCTCTTCTACCTCTGGGAATACTTCGTATCCTTCCGGATGAGCCAGAACAACGTCCATGCCGAAACGAGTCATCAGTCCGATGATTCCCTGTGGTACGGATAATGGCTTGCCATAAGAAGGAGAGTATGCCCATGTCATAGCCAGCTTTTTGCCCTTCAGATTTTCAACACCGCCGAATTCATGGATAATGTGGAGCATATCTGCCATTGCCTGAGTCGGGTGGTCGATATCGCACTGCAGATTTACGAGGGTAGGCTTCTGCTCTAAGATGCCGTCCTTATTTCCCTGTGTTACAGCGTCAACAACTTCATGCATGTAAGCATTTCCTTTGCCGATATACATATCATCACGGATACCGATAACGTCAGCCATGAAAGAAATCATGTTAGCGGTCTCACGAACAGTTTCACCGTGAGCTACCTGAGATTTTCCCTCGTCCAAATCCTGAACTTCCAGACCTAACAGGTTACATGCGGAAGCAAAGGAGAAACGGGTACGGGTAGAATTGTCGCGGAACAGGGAGATTCCAAGGCCGCTCTCAAATACCTTTGTGGAAATGTTGTTCTCTCTCATAAAACGAAGTGCATCTGCAACGGTAAATACTGCCTCGATTTCATCATCTGTCTTTTCCCATGTAAGGAAGAAGTCGCCATTGTACATCTCTTTGAAATTTAACGCATTGAGCTTATCGATATAATCCTGTAAAGTTTTCATATTAGTAATCCTCCTGAATTTTTCTGTTTTATTTTTATAATCATGAGTAAAGTTTTTCAATGGATTGCCTGCCCACACGCTTCACTGGCAAAGTGATTTTTATGCGTGCGGCTTTGCAGGTCAAATCCAATTAAATGGGAAAAATGGATATAGTCTATATTTTTTGAAAATATATTATTTGCAATATTCTGTCGGAAGTGCTGCATAGACTGCTGCACATGTTACCAAATCCTGTTTCCAGGTCATTTCGTTCGGAGCATGAGCCTGTGCCTCTGCACCAGGTCCGAAACCGATACATGGGATTCCGTTTCTTCCCATGATAGAAACACCGTTTGTAGAGAAGGTCCACTTGTCTGTCAAAGGACGTGCCTGACGCATTTCCAGAGTATCCTTTGCACCGATTCTCTGCTCGCCGTAAAGTCCCTTGTAAGCAGCCTCGAGAGCCTTCGTTACCTTGTGATCCTTCGGGATTGCCCATGTCGGGAAGTAGCATTCAATCTCGTATACACATCCGGTGTAAGATGGACGGTCATAGTTGTACATGGAAACGACTACATCATCGCCATACTTCTTTACGCTTGGCAGAGCGCGGATTTCATCCAGACAGCTTTCCCATGTCTCGCCGAATGTCATACGGCGGTCAAGAGATACTGCACAGGAATCAGCAACTGCACAGCGGCTTGGTGAAGTATAGAAAATCTGGGAAACAGTAACAGTACCGCGTCCAAGGAAACGAGCTTCTTCCCAGTCCGGATTATATTTCTCATCTAGCATCTTTACAAGACCTTTGATTTCTGTTCCGTCTTCTGCGTCATTTTCATTCAATGCACGGATATCCTGCAGGATGTCAGCCATCTTGTAGATTGCATTGTCACCACGCTCCGGAGCGGAACCATGACAGGAAACACCTTTTACGTCAACACGGATTTCCATACGTCCTCTCTGTCCACGGTAAATTCCACCGTCGGTAGGCTCAGTAGAAACTACGAATTCCGGACGAACTTTGTCTTCATTGATGATGTACTGCCAGCAGAGTCCGTCACAGTCTTCTTCCTGAACGGTTCCTACAACCATGATTTTGCATCCTTCCGGAATCAGGTTCATATCTTTCATAATTTTTGCGCCGTATACTGCGGAAACAATACCGCCGCACTGGTCAGACACACCGCGTCCGCCGATTTCAGTCTCATTTTCATAACCTTCATATGGATCAAAGTTCCAGTTTTCAATATTTCCGATTCCTACAGTGTCAATATGTGCATCGTAGGCAATGATTCTGTCTCCGGTTCCCATGTAGCCGATAACATTTCCCTGCGGGTCAATCTGTACTTCATCAAAACCAACCTTCTTCATCTCAGCAGCGATGGTATCAATGTGAGCTTTCTCATCGCAGCTTTCTCCAGGATTTCTTACGATTGCACGTAAGAACGCGGTCATATCTTTTTCATAGCTCTGTGCAGCTTCTTTGATCTTATCAAACATTTTTATCTCCTCCTATATTTCTATTTAATCTCTATTTTTTATAAATCTGCAAATGGCTCCTTATCTGTACCGCACAATCCCTCCCAGGTGATTTCGCGGTAACGGTCCGGATCTGTGTCTCCTTCAGAAGACACAAGGAGCACTTCTGAATTTTCGTCTAACTTTAAAGCATCCTTCAACTCTTTGTATTCCGGCTTTGTCATCAGTGCATGTACCAGACCCAGGGTAACAGAACCTGATTCTCCGGAAATAACCTGCGGGTCTCCTTTCATCGGAGCGCCGTAGATACGTGTGCCGTTTGCGCTTACCCAGTCCGGACAGGAAACGAAAGCATCTGCATGGTTCCTTAAAATATCCCAGGAAACGGTATTCGCTTCTCCGCATGCAAGACCAGCCATGATGGTAAACATATCGCCTGTTACATCCACACGGCTTCCGTCAGCCTGCATTGCTGAGCGGTAGAGACAGTCAGCGGCATTTGCCTCACAGACAACCATCACCGGCGGATTCTCTTTAAAGCGGTTTGCAAAGAAACCGATGACTGCACCTGCAAGGGAGCCAACACCTGCCTGAATAAAAATATGAGTGGGGCGGCAGCCGTCGTCTGCTAACTGCTTATCTGCTTCCAGTGCGAGAGTTCCATAACCCTGCATGATCCAAGTAGGAATCTCTTCGTAACCGTCCCAGGCAGTATCCTGAATGATGACGCCGTGTTCCGTGCTTTCTGCTTCTTTTGCAGCCATGCGGACACATTCATCATAATTCAATTCTTCGATTGTTACGGTTGCATTCTCTTTTGCGATGTTGTTCAACCTGGTCTGAGTCGAACCCTTCGGCATTCTTACTACGCATTTCTGGCCAAGTTTATTGGCAGCCCAGGCAACTCCACGCCCATGGTTTCCATCGGTAGCGGTAAAGAATGTCGCCTGGCCGAATTCCTCACGTAATTTCTCAGAGGTCAGTACATCGTAGGGGATTTCGCTCACGTCCTTGCCGGTCTGCTGTGCAATATATCTGGCAATGGCGTAGGAACCACCGAGTACTTTAAATGCATTCAAGCCAAAACGATAGGATTCATCTTTTACATAAAGACGTTTCAAACCCAGATGTTCCGCCAGGTTTGATAAGCGGGTCAAAGGCGTAACTTCATACTGCGGAAAGCTCTTATGGAAACTGTTCGCTTTTGCCATCTCTTCCATGGACATATTCTGAACTTGTTTATCATCGCTTTTCGCAATATGATTTAGAGTCCATTTTAAATGTTTCTCCGTGCTGCTCATTTTTTTCTCCTTTACTGATTTTAAGATTAACTATTTGTTAATGTCTACATAACTGTAGAGGGTGTACTTGGAGATATCAAAATATTTTGCTACTTTGTCTCCTGACTTTGTAATAAGAAAGGCGCCTGCATCATTTAGAAAATTAATCGCTTTAATCTTATCTTCTTTTGTCATCAGAGGCACGGGGACACCCACCAGTGCCACGGACTGTTCGATCAGCTCATCCAGAAGACCATTGACATCATGGGTGATGACATGTGGTGAAGCGACAACCTCGTGCTCTTCGCAGCTTACAATGGAATGAACGCCATCTTCTACTGCAAGAAGAGTAGTAATATCAAAATTAATAGAAAATATGTAACTGGGGTTCCCGTCATCATCTTTGATATATATGGTGCTTGACTTGAGGGTGCGTCCGTTTTCTGTCCGGGTCAGATAAGCCAGCTTATCTTTCAGAGGTCCATTCTCGTGCCGGATCGCATCGAATACGATTCTGGATGGACCGTCTCCGACTTTGCGTCCGGTAAGCCCTCCATTCTCAATATGTACGATGGAATGCTCAAGAGAACCGCTGGTTAAATCGTGGATTACAATCTCACAGTTTTTTCCAAACTGTGCCGCGAGTCCGGCTGCAATCTGCTTTAACATATCTAACCTGGAAGCAGGCATGTAGATCACTCCTTTCTGATGCTGAAGGTTTTGCTTTTTTGATCTCTCTAGAACTCATCATAACACAAATTTATAAAAAATCAATAGGAAATAACAAAAAATTTTTAAGCAACAAAAAAATTTTTATTTTGCTTGCCTTTTGAGCATATTGATGCTATTATAAAACCAATGGAAGTGAAAATTGTTTAAAATGTATGAAAGCGGCCGAATGGCAGAAAAATTCGTTTAGGACTTTTGCAATAAATTCGGAATGCACTGGCAGATAAGGATTTTATGCCGGAGGGCTGCCGAAAGTAAGCTTTTTTTATGATCTCTCTGTCACACATTTTGAACGGATGCTTCCGAGTTGCTACTTAATTATAAATGTTCTGAATAGTAAGTAATCGTTTTGGAACTTTTATAATCTAATAAACAGCGTTTATCATATAGAAAGGATATTTTGAATATTGAATAAAAAATAAAAGAAAAAGGAGGATAAAAAGGAGAGGATGAGTAAAGAAGCAGCAGGTACAATATCACAGGAGTTATTTAAGCTTGACGGGAAACCATCAGTAGCGCAGGCTGTACCACTGGCACTGCAGCATGTAGTGGCGATGATTGTAGGATGTGTCACCCCGGCAATTATCGTAGCGGGTGTGGCAGGACTGTCCTCAGAGGATTCCATCATATTAATTCAGGCGGCGCTTGTGATGTCCGCAATTACGACTTTTATCCAGTTATTCCCTTTGGTCAAGAATGGACCTATTGCAATTGGCTCCGGGCTTCCGGTTATCATGGGTATCAGTTTTGCCTATGTACCGACCATGCAGGCGATTGCAGGCGACTTTAACATTGCAACAATTTTGGGTGCCCAGATTGTAGGCGGTATTGTTGCGATTATTGTAGGAGTCTTTATTAAGCAGATTCGGAGGTTTTTCCCGCCTCTTATCACAGGAACGGTTGTATTTGCCATTGGTCTTTCCCTGTATCCTACGGCGATCAACTACATGGCAGGAGGAAGCGGAAGTCCTACTTATGGGGCATGGCAGAACTGGCTGGTAGCGATTATCACATTGATTATTGTTACGGCATTGAACCATTATGGAAAGGGGATTTGGAAATTATCTTCCATATTAATAGGAATTGTTGTCGGCTATATCGTGGCATTGGCATTTGGGATGGTTGATTTTTCCTCTGTTGCATCCGCATCGTTCTTCCAACTGCCGCGTCCGCTGCATTTTGGAATCGAGTTTGAACCTTCATCCTGTGTTGCGATTGGCGTATTGTTTGCCATTAACTCGATTCAGGCAATTGGCGACTTTTCCGCGACAACAACAGGCGGTATGGACAGGATGCCTACGGATGAAGAGTTGAACGGCGGTATTGTAGCCTATGGTATCAGCAATATTTTCTGTGCATTCTTCGGCGGACTGCCGACAGCTACATACAGCCAGAACGTAGGAATCGTAGCATCAACTAAGGTAGTGGCAAAAAGAGTATTTGCGTGGGCAGCGGGAATTCTTCTGGTAGCAGGATTGATTCCGAAGTTTTCGTCCATTTTGACGACGATTCCATCCTGCGTGCTTGGAGGAGCTACCGTATCCGTGTTTGCATCTATTGCAATGACCGGTGTAAAACTGATTACAGCTTCCCCGATGAACTACAGGAATACGACCATTGTAGGCCTTGCAATTGCACTGGGAATGGGTATCACCCAGGCGAATGCAGCGCTGGCATCTTTCCCGGCATGGGTAACCACAATTTTTGGAAAGTCTCCGGTTGTTTTGGCAACAATCGTGGCAATCCTTTTGAATCTGGTACTGCCGAAGGATATGGATTTGACAGAATCAGAAAAACATGTGAAGTAAAACAAACCATAAAATAGATGAAAAAAATAAAAAAGAAAAAAAGGAGGCGGTAACATGTTAGTGATAGGAAATGGAAAACTCGTTACCAGAGACAGCGCCCTTCCATTTGTTGAGAACGGCGCAGTGGCAATCGACGGCACAAAGATTGCAGAAGTCGGTAAAACGGCGGAATTGAAAGAAAAATATAAGGATGCGGAATATATTGATGCAAAGAACGGCATTATCATGCCGGCATTTATCAATACGCATGAGCATATTTACAGCGCCATGGCAAGAGGATTCAGCATCAAGGGCTACAATCCGAAGGGATTCCTGGATATTCTGGATGGCCAGTGGTGGACTATTGACAGGCATCTGACTCTGGAACAGACAAAATATAGTGCTATGGATACCATGATATCCTGTATCCGCAACGGTGTGACGACCATATTTGACCATCATGCAAGTTTTGGACATATCAAGGACAGCTTATTTACCATTGCCGATGTGGCAAAAGAACTGGGAGTGCGCTCCTGCCTGTGCTACGAGGTGTCCGACAGAGACGGCATGGATAAGGCGAAGGAATCCGTGATGGAAAATGCAGAATTCATCCGTTACGCACTGAAGGATGATTCAGATATGCTGGCTGGTATGATGGGAATGCATGCGCAGTTTACGATTTCCGACGCGACGATGGAACTGGCAGCGGCAAACAAGCCGGATGAAGTTGGATATCATATCCATGTGGCGGAGGGAATCGAAGATCTTCATGACTGCTTGAAAAAGTATGGTAAACGGATCGTAGACCGGCTGATGGACTGGAATATTCTTGGGGAAAAGACATTGCTTGGCCACTGCATTTACATCAATTCTCATGAGATGGATTTGGTGAAGGATACCAACACAATGGTGGTACATAATCCGGAATCTAATATGGGCAATGCCTGCGGATGCCCGCCGACGATGGAGTTGGTGCACAGAGGAATCCTGGCAGGGCTTGGAACAGACGGATATACCCATGATATGACAGAATCTTTTAAGGTGGCGAATGTGCTTCACAAACATCATCTGTGTGATGCGAATGCAGCATGGGGAGAGGTTCCGAAGATGCTGTTTGAGAACAATGCAGCCATTGCAAACCGTTACTTCAAGGCTCCTCTTGGTGTTCTGAAGGAAGGCGCGGCGGCAGATGTCATCGTGGTAGATTATAATCCGCCGACACATCTGGACGAGAATAATATTAATGGACATATCCTGTTTGGCATGACAGGAAGAGATGTTGTAACGACAGTCGGAAACGGCAAAGTCCTGATGAAAGACAGGGAAGTGAAAGTAGTAGACGTAGAAGAAGCTATGGCAAAATGCAGGGAAGAATCTGCAAAATTGTGGAAGAGTATTAACGGTTAATCATAGAGACACAGCGGCAGTACGGCCTGTACGGGCGCACAGGCTGCACAAGCCCGCTGGATAAAATTTCCATAGGAAATGAATGATATCTTAGGAGGAAACTAATATGAGCGATATTATGAGCTGCATTCCGTTTGAAAAATTGTTGAACTGGATTCGGACAGAACATGACGAAAAAGGAACGGTATTTGGAGTACGCAGGCCCTATGTGGCGAATCCTGCAAGCACACAGACACTTTTTGGGAGAAAATTGGAAAATCCAATTGGACCGGCGGCCGGACCGAACAGCCAGCTTGCCCAGAATATTGTGGCATCTTATTATGCAGGGAGCCGTTTCTTTGAGTTGAAAACCGTGCAGGTGATGGACGGTGCGGAATTGGCGGCATGTATCAATAAACCTTGTATCCTGGCAGAAGACGAGGGTTACAACTGCGAATGGTCTACAGAACTTTATGTGCCTCAGGCCCAGGATGAATATATCAAGGCGTGGTTCCTGACTGCATTTGTGGCGAAGGAATACGGACTTGGAAGTATGGACGGCTTCCAGTTCAATATCAGCGTGGGTTATGACCTGAAAGGCATCAAAACAGAAAAGATTGATACCTTTATTGAAAATATGAAGAATGCAGAGAATACAGAAGTTTTCAAGGAATGTAAAGAAGTGCTTCTTGCTCATGCAGGGGAATTCAAGAATGTGACGAAGGAAGATATCGAGAGTATTTCCCCGTTCATCTGTAATTCAGCGACGATTTCTACGCTTCACGGATGCCCGCCGCAGGAAATCGAGAGCATTGCCACTTATCTTTTGACCGAGAAGAAGATGAACACATTTATTAAATGTAATCCGACTCTTCTGGGGTATGAATTCGCCCGCCAGACCATGGACGAGATGGGATATGATTATGTTGCATTTGGAAGGTTCCATTTTGATGATGACCTGCAGTATAAGGATGCGGTTCCGATGCTTCAGAGACTGATGAGCCTGTCCGGCGAGAAGAATCTGCAGTTTGGTGTGAAGATTACCAACACGTTCCCGGTAGATGTGAAGGCAAATGAGCTGCCAAGTGAAGAGATGTATATGTCAGGAAAATCCCTGTATCCCTTATCCATTGCTGTAGCGGCAAAGCTCTCCAAAGATTTTGGCGGACAACTGCGGATTGCATATTCCGGCGGAGCAGATGCATTTAATATTGAAAAGATTATTGGAACCGGTATATGGCCGGTAACAGTTGCCACCACAATTTTGAAACCAGGCGGCTACCAGAGATTGAAACAGATGGCAGAGCAGTTGGATGCGGTTGGTGTGAAGCCGTTTGAAGGAATTGACGTAGATGCGCTGAATCAGCTGGCAGCAGATGCAATCAATGACCCGCACCATGTGAAGCCTGCAAAGATTCCGGCATCCAGAAAGTCCAATGAGAGAGTTCCGCTTCTGGACTGTTACACAGCACCATGTGAGGATGCTTGTCCAATCCATCAGGAGATTACCACTTATGTGCGTTTGGCAGGAGAAGGAAAATATGAAGATGCGTTCAAAGTGATTTTGAATAAGAATGCGTTGCCGTTTATCACAGGCACTATCTGTGCGCATGACTGCCAGAGTCATTGTAACCGTACCTTCTATGAGACATCGGTTCAGATTCGTGATACAAAGCTTGAATGTGCAGAGAAGGCTTATGACGCAGTGATTGACAGTGTCGCTCCTGAAGGAAACTGCGGCAAGAAAGTTGCAATCGTCGGCGGCGGCCCATCTGGTATGGCGGCGGCATATTATCTTGCAAGAGCAGGAGCTGAGGTTACACTGTATGAGAAGCGCGACAAGCTGGGCGGCGTCGTGAGTGCTATTATTCCGGATTTCAGAATTGACGACAGTGTGATTGACAAGGATGTATCCTTGCTTCGCAAGCTCGGTGTAAATATTTTGACAAACACAGAGGCTCCGGCTGTCAGTGAATTAAAGAAATCATATGACGATGTAGTCCTGGCAGTGGGTGCTTACAAGCGGGGTGAACTGAAACTGGAAGGCGGCGAGGCGGTCAATGCGCTTGCGTTCCTGGAAGAATTCAATGAGAAGAAGGGCAAGGTAGACCTTGGCAAAAATGTGGTTGTCATCGGCGGAGGAAATACGGCGATGGATACGGCAAGGTCAGCAAAACGCTGTGAAGGCGTAGAGCATGTATACCTTGTATACCGCAGAACGAAACGCTATATGCCGGCTGACGAGCACGAATTGCTCCTGGCTTTGGAAGATGGCGTAGAATTTGAAGAACTTCTGGCTCCGGTGAAGTTAGAAGGCGGCAAATTAATCTGCAAAGTGACGAAACTGGGAGAACCAGATGCATCCGGCCGTGCAGGTGTCGTAGAGACTGACGAAACCATTTCGATTCCGGCAGATACCGTCATCGCGGCAGTGGGTGAAAAAGTGCCTACAGATTATTACGAGGCAAATGGATTGAACGTGGATGAACGCGGACGAGTAAAGGTAAGTAAGACTCTGGAAAGCAGTGTGGAGGGTGTCTATGTAGTAGGAGACGGCCTGTTTGGTCCTTCCTTAGTTGTAAAGGGAATGGGAGAGGCGTTGACAGCAGCGGAAGCGATTGTCGGCGCACCGGTGACAGGCGATATGAGCCGGCCGGCTGATGTAGATGCGATTTACCAGAAGAAGGGAATCCTCGCAGAGCCAGGTAACGGCAAAGAGGTGGACCGGTGTCTGGGATGCTCTACCGTATGCGAAAACTGTGTGGATGTATGTCCGAACCGTGCCAATATTTCTGTGAAAGTACCGGGAATGGCAAAAGCGCAGGTAATCCATGTGGACTATATGTGTAATGAATGCGGCAACTGTAAGGTATTCTGTCCATACGCAAGCGCACCGTATCTTGACAAGTTTACGTTATTTGCCAGCGAGAAGGATATGGCAGACAGCAAGAACGATGGATTTGCAGTATTGAACCGGGATGCCCTGGAGTGCAAGGTAAGGTTCATCGGAAATGAACTGATTTGGAAGAAGGGCGAGGATACGAAGGTTCCGGAAGGATTGCAGAAGCTGATAGAAGCAGTATGTGCAGACTATAGCTATTTATTGTAATAAAAAGTTTGCGGTGACAGCAGCCGCAAAGGATTTGGACGAAGCCATACGCGGGATTTGACTGAAGATATTCCTGTGTATGGCTGTCGGACAATTTACTGATATGGAGATTTTGGCAGAACAAGAGAGGCAGGGACGCAGAAGTGAAGGTATTGATCAAAGGAGCCGGAGATCTGGCATCAGGGATTGCATATGAATTCTGGCTTGCGGGGCATCAGGTTTTGATGACGGATATAGAAACTCCTCTGGCTGTGAGAAGGATGGTGTCTTTCTCACGCGCAGTTTATGAAGGAGAAGCTCAGGTGGAAACGGCAAAAGGGATCTTAATCCATAATCTGGAGGAGGCTCTTTCTGTAATGAATGCAGGCCATATTGCGGTCATTGTAGATGAGAAGGCAAAAATCCGTGACGAGTATAAACCGAATATCCTGGTGGACAGTATCATGGCGAAAAGAAATATAGGAACCTGTATTACGGATGCACCTGTGGTGATTGGAATCGGTCCCGGTTTTACGGCAGGAAGTGACTGCCACTATGTAATCGAGACACAGAGAGGCCCATCGTTAGGGCAGGTGATTCGGGAAGGAAGCGCTATCCCGAACACAGGTATCCCCGGAGAGATTGCCGGATATACGATGGAACGTCTTCTGAAAGCATCGGCATCCGGTGTGATAGAACCGGCAGTTCAGATTGGAGATTTGGTAAAAAAGGGTCAGGTAGCGGCAATGACCGGAGGCGTCCCAGTCTATGCGCAGATGTCGGGTATTGTCCGTGGGATGCTCCAAAAAGGCGTTCGTGTGGAAAAAGGGCTTAAGATTGGCGACGTAGATGCCAGAGAGAAAAAGGAATTATGTTACACCATATCAGATAAAGCAAGACGGATAGGCAGAGGCGCCTTGGAGGCGGCTTTCGATAAATGATTATCAGACAAAGAAGGTGAGATTTGAAAATGTATACATTTGTAGTGAATGGAAAGACCGTGACAACGGATAAGAAGCAGACGCTGCTCCGGTTCCTCAGAGATGAGCTGCATCTCACTTCTGTCAAAGACGGGTGCAGTCAGGGGGCCTGCGGCGCGTGTACCGTGATTATTGACGGGGTAACCTGTAAGGCCTGCGTTCCTACGACGGACCGGTTGGAGGGGAAAACAGTTCTGACCGTAGAAGGCTTAAGTGATTGGGAATCCAAAGTTTTTACCTATGCTTACGGGGAGGCAGGGGCCGTGCAGTGCGGTTTTTGTATCCCAGGTATGATTATGTGTACCAAGGCATTGCTGGATGTCAATCCTGACCCTACAGAAGAGGAAATCCGGTATGCCCTTCGCAACAATTACTGCCGTTGTACCGGATATGTTAAGATTATTGCCGCAGTGAAACTTTCGGCAAAAATACTTCGGGAAGGCGTGATTCCTGAGAAGAGTGCAGATGATTGGAAAATTGGCTCCCGTGTACATCGGTTGGATGTGGAAGAGAAGGTGCTTGGCTACGGCAAGTATCCGGATGATTTTTATATGGAAGGAATGTGCTATGGTTCTGCCCTTAGAAGCAAATATCCCAGGGCAAGGGTGCTGTCCATTGATACCTCTAAAGCAAAAGCTTTGCCGGGAGTGGTAGCAGTCTTGACAGCGGAGGATATTCCGGGGGAAAATAAGATTGGACACTTGAAGCACGATCAGTATACCATGATTCCTGTTGGCGGGCTAACCCATTATCTGGGCGACGCGATTGCACTGGTAGCAGCGGAAGATATGGAAACAGTAGAAAAGGCGAAAAAGCTGATCAAGGTGGAATATGAGGTCCTTCCGGCAATCCATAATATTGAAGAAGCGGCAGCCCCTGACGCACCCAGAGTATTTGACGAAGAAGAGTCCAATGTACAGGCATATAAGCACGTAAGCCGGGGGAATGCGTCAGAGGCAATCCAAAATGCGAAGCATGTTATCTCACATCATTTTGAAACTCCCTGGACAGAGCATGCATTTCTGGAGCCGGAATGTGCGGTGGCATACATAGATGAAGACGATGATGTGATGGTGATTTCCACAGACCAGTCTGCATATTGCACTTACCACGAATGCAGTCTGATGTTGGGGACGGATAAGGTGAAGGCAGAAAACGCATTGGTGGGCGGCGGCTTCGGCGGCAAAGAGGATATGACGGTACAGCATCTTGCAGCGTTGATTGCCTACCATACCAGACGCCCGGTGAAGGTCCGGCTGACCAGGGCGGAATCTCTCTTGATTCACCCGAAGCGGCATCATTTTGTCATGGACTTCACCATGGGCTGTGATGAAAACGGAAAGATTATGGGAGTCAAGGCGAAGGTCGCTTCTGACACAGGAGCCTTTGCATCTCTTGGCGGTCCGGTATTGGAACGTGCCTGCACCCATGCGGCGGGACCCTATGCTTACGAGAATTTTGAGATTGAAGGAACTGCCTATTATACAAACAATCCGCCGGCAGGGGCATTTCGTGGTTTTGGTGTGACCCAGACCTGTTTTGCCACGGAGACTCTTTTAAATATGATGGCGGATGAAATCGGGATTACCCCATGGGAAATCCGTTATCGAAATGCCATCCGTCCAGGAGGAGTACTGCCGAACGGCCAGATTGTAGATGAATCTACCGGACTGGTGGAGACATTGGAGGCAGTGAAGGAACAGTACGATGCGGCAAGGGCAGCCGGAAAACCCGTAGGGCTTGCCTGTGCTATGAAGAATGCCGGAGTAGGTGTAGGAATTCCAGACACCGGCCGTGTAAAATTAATCATTCAAGATGATAAAAAGATGCATATCTTTACGGGAGCTTCCTGTATTGGCCAGGGCCTTGGAACGGTATTGGTACAGATGATCGTCAGCAATACCGATTTGAAACGTGAGGATATCGTTTATGAGCGCAGTAATACGTGGATTGCTCCGGATTCCGGAACGACTTCCGGTTCCAGGCAGACGTTGATTACCGGGGAAGCCTGTCTGCGTGCGTGCAGAAAATTCATGGAGGCAAAGGCCGGAGGGAAAACCCTTGCAGACCTGGTGGGACAGGAATTCTATGGAGAATACCTTGCCAAGACAGATCCACTTGGTGCTGACGTGCCCAATCCGGTTTCCCACGTGGCATATGGATACGCTACTCAGATGTGTATTCTGGATTCAAAAACGAAAAAGATTGAAAAGATGGTAGCAGCCCATGATGTAGGGAAGGCAGTGAATCCGCTGTCCTGTGAAGGTCAGATTGAGGGCGGCGTCGTGATGTCCATGGGATTTGCCCTGCGTGAGAGATACCCCATCGATGAGAACTGTAAACCAGTTGAGAAATACGGTGCTTTGGGGCTGTTCCGTGCCCATGAGGTTCCGGAGATTGAGGCAATTGTCATTGATAAACCAGGGCTGAATGTGGCCTGCGGTGCAATTGGAATCGGGGAAATCACCTCTATTCCGACGGCTCCTGCCATTACGGATGCTTACTACCGGTTGGATGGAGAGCGCAGATATAGCCTGCCTATCTCTGGTACAGCCTATGAAAGGAAGGAGGGCCAAACATGGCAGTAAATAAAAAATTTCCTTACCGTGCGGCAGTAGTGGCGTGTAACGGAACCTGTGCTGCAAGCGCCGTATCCGGATGCAAATATGGCTGTGCAGGCTGTGGAAATTGTGTCGCGGTCTGTAAGTTCGGCGCGATTTCTCTTAACGAATACGGTGTGGCAGAAGTGGACGAAGAAAAATGTATTGCCTGTGGAATGTGCGTGCGGGCTTGTCCGCAAGAGATCATCCATTTACACGAATGCGCCAACTATATTGTAGTGAAATGCTCCAATGAGGACAAAGGAAAAGAGGCAAGGGAAGCCTGTCCCGTGAGCTGTATCGGCTGCGGAATCTGTGAAAAGACATGTACCGCAGAGGCAGTAAAGGTGATGAATAACCATGCAGTCATAGAGGAGGAGTTATGCTTGAGCTGCGGAATGTGCGCGGTGAAATGTCCGCGTCATGCGATTGCGGATTTGCGAGGGGTGCTGACAGGAAAGTAAAGGCAGCCTGCAGAAGAAGGATGAGCTTATATAGATAGATAACATATACACCAGGTAACCTCTTCTGATGGAGAAGAGGCTGCCTGGTGTTTTAAAACTCCGAAAAATCAGCCAACAGCCCTTCTAAAATCACGCACTGATCTCGCTGAGATATCTATAGATGGTCGCATTGGAACAGGAGAACTTTTTCGCAACAAAAGAAACCGCACCTTTGAGCTGGAACAATCCCTGCTCATTCAACTGCTCCACGATATCCCGCCGCTCAAACTGATTCAGCCTGTCTATCGGCGTGGTAAGCGCTGCCGTGGCATCGTCAAACATTTTTTCCATTAATGAGGAGATATCCATGGAAAAGCTTTCAGTCATCGGAGCAGCTCCCTCCTGTGAGACAGGGCTTTTATCCAATATGGGCCGGCTGTTTGCAGGATGCTGCTCAAGAAAGGCTTCCGGATGTATGGTGGAAAGTAGGGTTTCTACAAGTTCTTTATAACGATAGTCGTCGAAATTCACACATAAAAGTCCGATTGGTTTCCCATCATCATCGCGTATAAACATGGTGGAAGAACGAAGGACATGCCCGTTTTGTGCGATTCCTTTGTAATTACACAAAAAATCGTTGTTTTCATATGCCTTGGAAGAAAGCATACGTAGGGCGGCATCGGTAAGAGGGCCTCCGGCTTCCCGGCCGCTGATATGTCCGTTGGCAATGGCTGCAATTGCGAGATCTTTGGAACTTAAATCGTGCAGGACTACTTCGTAATTCGGTCCCAGGGCTTTTCCGAGAAATTCAACAATCACAGTATACTGTTGAAGCTTGTTTGAAGTCATAATCTTTCCCCATTTCTATGTATATAGTATTTCGGATAGTTACATATCTAAAAAATATTTTTTTTATCTAAAAATTATTATTTATTATCGCATGGCATCACTTAAAATTCAATATAAATATAGCGTCCGGCGTTGAAATTCTTGACATATTATCCGGAAAATGATAAAATATTTTTATTGCGAGAAAAGAAATTTGTAAAAGGAGGATTTATTACATGAAAACAGTTTTAAACACAGACAAAGCACCAAAAGCAATCGGACCATATTCTCAGGGAATTGATACAGGAAATTTGATGTTCCTTTCAGGTCAGCTTCCAATCGTTCCGTCCGAAGGAAAAATCGTAGCAGAGGATATCGAAGGACAGACAAAACAGTCCTTGGAAAATGTAAAATCTATTCTGGAATCCGCAGGATGCACGATGGACAATGTTGTGAAGACAACCGTATTTTTGAAGGACATCGCAGATTTTGTAAAAATGAACGAAGTATACAAGGGATTTTTCAGTGAAGGCAATTATCCGGCAAGATCTGCATTCCAGGTAGCAGCACTTCCTCAGGGCGCATTAGTAGAAATTGAAGTGGTTGCATTAAAGGGCTGATCATGAATGTTGGTGCAGTGATTGATGCTGCCGGTATACCTGCCGGAGCGGACAGTCTTGGCCAATTGACGGAGATTGACAATTTGACTGTAGCAGAGCGGGTTGTTGTGAATTTTCAGCGTTTGGGTGTTAAGGATATTGTTATGGTAACCGGATACCGGGCAGAGCAGGTGGAGAGGACTCTCCGCCGCTTTGGAATCACATTTCTCAGGAACGAAAGTTATGAAGCGGCACAGATGTTGGATTCTGTGAAGCTGGGTCTTCATTATCTGAGAGAGCGGTGTGACAAGGTGTTGTTTTGTCCGGTGGATGTTCCGTTTTTTATGGAAGATACGGTGGAAAGGCTTTTAAGGGCAGCGGGAGATTTTCTTCTGCCTGTCTGTCGGGAGCTGCCAGGCTTCCCTGTGTGCATTGATAAGTCTTTGTTCCAGTCTGTTCTGGAATACAATGGAAATCAAGGATTGGAAGGTGTTCTGGAAGTGGTAGATATGGAACCGATATATCTGCAGGTTCAAGATGAAGGTGTTCTTGCAGGCGCAAAAGCTTCGGAGGCGCTCAGGTATCTTGCGAAGCTTCATGATGAAAGACTGATGCGCCCTCAGGTAAAAGTCAGATTGGTCAAGAAGAAACCGTTTTTCGGACCAGGAATTGTCACTTTACTGAAACAGGTTGACAGCCTGGGGTCAGTAAAAGAGGCATGCTTGAGAACGAATATTTCTTATAGTAAAGGTTGGAAAATGATTCATTCGGCGGAGGAGGAGCTGGGTTATGAAGTTGTGGGCAGGCAGCCGGGCGGCCGGAATGGAGGCAGAGCATTTCTGACAGAAAAAGGGAAAAAACTTCTTCAAATGTTTGAAGAATATGAAGAGCAGGTAGAAAAAGCAGCATACGAGATTTATAGTCAAATTTTTTTGGAAAGCGAATTGTTTTGAAAAAATATACGATATGAGGTATTGCAAATGAAACTGATGAAGACGGAAGAGGCCGTGGGACAGGTCTTGTGTCATGATATCACCCAGATTATCAAGGGGGTGACAAAGGATGCGGTCTTTCGCAAAGGCCACATTATCCGTGAGGAGGATATTCCAGTACTCCTGAGCGTGGGAAAGGACCATATTTATATCTGGGAAAATGACGAGAACATGCTTCATGAAAATGAAGCCGCACAGATTCTCTATGATATCTGCAAAAATGCTCATATGCGTCCGTCAGAAATAAAAGAGGGCAAGATTGAAGTCATCGCAGAGTGTAACGGGTTGTTTTACGTGGATTCTGACAGACTGAATGCAATCAATTCTCTGGGTGAGATGATGATTGCAGCCCGTCATGGGAACTTCCCAGTGAAAGCAGGAGATAAGCTGGCCGGGACCAGAATTATCCCGCTGGTCATTGAAAAGAAAAAGATGGAACACGCGAAAGAGGTCGCAGGCGATACGCCGCTTTTTGAAGTCCGGCCTTATCTGAAAAAAAGGGTGGGTATCGTGACCACTGGAAATGAAGTGTTTCATGGAAGAATCCAGGATACCTTTACCCCTGTAATAGAAGAGAAATTGTCAGAATATGACGTAGAGATGGTTGGCCATGAAATCTGTGATGATGACCATGAACATATCACGGCGGCTATCAAAAAACTTCTGGATTTAGGTGCGGATATGATTATTTGTACCGGTGGCATGAGTGTGGACCCGGATGACAGGACCCCTCTTGCAATCCGTAATTCAGGGGCAGAGATTGTAACCTATGGTGCACCAGTCCTGCCGGGAGCGATGTTCCTTCTGGCATATTATGGGGAACAGAAGATTCCGGTGATAGGACTTCCGGGCTGCGTGATGTACGCGAAACGGACCATTTTCGATCTGGTTCTGCCGAGAGTGATGGCGGGAGAGGTGCTTGAAAAGAAAGATTTAGATCAGCTTGGAGAGGGCGGCCTGTGCCTGTCCTGTCCGGTGTGTACATTCCCGAATTGTGGATTTGGGAAGTAAACAAAAAAGGGAATCTTTTTTAGGCGGGCAGATAATGATAGAAAAGAACAGAACATGTGGCAGCTAAGAAAAGGGGAAAAGGCAGTAGTGAAAAACAGAATGTTCAGAAAATTAGTAAGCGGAGTATTGATTTCAGCTATGGCAGGAACTATGCTCATGGGATGCGGCGGAAATGCGTCTGAGAGTGAGAGCACAAAAGAGGATTCAGCGGAGGATGTACAGGAAGAGGATACAGATTCGGAAGATTCCGGACAGGCAGAAGAGACCGAAATCCAGGTGTTTATCGCTGCAAGTCTGAATACGGTTATGACAGAGTTGGCAGAGAAATACAATGAAGACCATCCGGAAGTAAAGATTGTATACAATGCGGACAGTTCCGGTACACTGCTGACACAGATTGAAGAAGGCTATGAGTGCGATATCTTTTTCTCTGCCGCACAGAAGCAGATGGACCAGTTAGAAGAGGACGGGCTTGTTTTAGACGGTACAAGGGCGAATGTAGTCAACAACCAGGTTGTTGTTGTGACATTAAAAGACAGCGGTACAGCGGTTACCGGGCTCGATAATATAGGCGGCGCTCAGAGCATTGCATTGGCAGGCGGAAGTGTTCCGGTTGGAAAATATACAAGGCAGGCTCTGGTCAATCTTGGAGAATTGGAAGAGGTTGAGGATGTAGCAGCCATTACCACAGAGCAGGTTTCCGAGGCGCTTGGCGGAGTAGAGATCAGCGAGCAGGACAACGTAAGCAAGGTATTGACAGCGGTAGTAGAAGGCTCCTGTGAGGTTGGAACAACCTACTATTCAGACACTTATGGATATGAAGACGATCTGGACATTCTGGAAACTGTAAGCTATGACCTGACAGGAAACGTCATCTATCCGGTTGCCCAGGTAGTAAATGACGAGGCGGATGATGCGCAGTCGGCGGCAGCGGCAGATTTCCTCAAATTTATCTTATCAGATGAGGCAAAGGCAGTGTTTGATTCCTATTACTTTGACACAAATGTAGAGTAGGTTACAGCGGTTAGGATTTCATTTACAGGAGGTGCAGGATGGAAACAGTGGCTGAAATATTAAAAAGCCTGGATTGGAGCCCTTTATTAATCTCTTTAAAGACGGGCATTGTGGCGACTGTGCTCTGTTTTTTTCTGGGGATATTCGCAGCCAGAAGGGTGATGAAAGCTGCTCCCGGAAAGAAGGCGGTCATTGATGGAATTTTGACGCTTCCTATGGTACTTCCGCCTACTGTAGCAGGATTTTTTCTTCTTCTGCTTTTCAGCAGAAGGAGACCTTTCGGAATCTTTTTGTATGAAAATTTTGACCTGAAGGTGGTTCAAACCTGGCTTGGCTGTATTATCGCGGCAGCGGTCATTTCATTTCCGTTGATGTACAGGAATGCAAGGGCAGCCTTTGAACAGATTGATGTGAACCTGGTCTATGCAGGCAGGACGCTTGGCATGACCGAATTTCAGATTTTCTGGAGAGTGGTCGTTCCGACAGCAGGACCGGGGATTGCATCCGGCACTATTCTTACCTTTGCAAGAGCGTTGGGGGAATATGGAGCTACGTCTATGCTTGCAGGAAATATTCCGGGTAAGACAGGAACGATTTCCCAGAAAATTGCCATGGTAATCCAGGACGGAGACTATATGACAGCAGGAATCTGGGTGGCGATCGTGATTGTAATTGCTCTTGTGATTATTATTTTGATGAACCTGATTTCCGGAAAGAGAATGAAAACGGTAAAAAGGTGGTAAGGAGCTGTACGCAGATGAGTCTGAATATATATATCAAAAGAAATTTCCTTTCATTCCGGCTGGATGTCCGGTTTGAAAGCAGCGCATCCAGAATCGGCATCCTTGGGGCATCCGGCTGCGGCAAGAGCATGACATTAAAAAGCATTGCAGGAATCGAGACTCCGGACGAGGGAGAGATTGTAATTAACGGAAAAGTGATGTATGATTCAAAACAGAGGATCTATATCAAACCGCAGAAGCGTAATATCGGGTATTTATTTCAGAATTATGCGTTATTTCCAACTATGACAGTCGCAAAAAATATCGGAGCCGGACTAAAAGGTTCCAGGCAGGAGAATCGGAAACGGGTGCAGGAAATGATACGCACGTTTCAACTGGAGGGAATGGAGGAACGTCTTCCGGGGGAGTTGTCCGGCGGACAACAGCAGAGAGTCGCGCTGGCACGGATCATGGCTTATGAACCGGATGTGATCCTTCTGGACGAGCCCTTTTCCGCGCTGGACCAGTTTTTAAAGGACAGGCTGCAGCAGGAACTGTATGATATGCTGAAAAATTACCAGGGAACCGTGATTATGGTTTCTCATGACAGGGATGAAATCTACCGATTCAGCGAGGAACTGCTGATTATGGATCAGGGACAGGTCGTCGCTTCTGGAAATACAAAAAAAATATTTGAAAACCCGGAACATAAAGAGGCAGCCAGACTGACCGGATGTAAGAATTTTTCCAGAGTGCAGAGAAAGAACAGGCATAAACTGGATGCCATTGACTGGGGAATTGAATTACAGTGCAGCCGGGAAATTCCGGAGGAAATTACATATGTAGGTTTTAGGGCGCATGAATTTATTCCTGTTTGGGGAGAACGCGGGCCGAACTGCATTCAGATGCGTCTGGCAGGCAGTGCAGACCTTCCCTTTGAGAAGAATTTTTATGTTTTACCGGAAGATGGCCAGGGGAAGGAGAATATCTGCTGGTTCTTACAGAAGGATAAATGGGGGATGTTGGATGAGAAAGGAATGCCGGATTATCTGCAGTTTCCGGAAGAACACCTGCTGTTTTTATCATGATGATGCAGTACGACTTCAGAGTCTTGAAGCCAATTATACGGTATTCGAAGCGGTCAAACTGCATTTTCCATTGTTTCCATAGGGTACAAAGCGGCAGATTTTGAAAGAAAGGAAATAGAACATGAGTGATAAGATTGTATTTTGTAAAGGCGGAGGCTGTACGGCAAAGCTTGGGGCAGGGGTCTTGAGCCGTGTATTGGAGCGCCTTCCGAAAGGACCCTTGGATGAAAATCTTTTAATCGGATATGACAGTAAGGACGATGCAGCGGTTTACCGGATTACAGACGACACGGCGATTGTGCAGACATTGGATTTTTTTCCGCCTATGGTGGAGGACCCGTACTTATTTGGAAAGATTGCTGCCACCAATGCGCTCAGTGACGTGTATGCTATGGGTGGAGATGTGAGGACAGCTCTGAATATTGTCTGTTTCCCGGAAGATATGGATTTAAATATCCTGGGAGAAATTATGCGGGGCGGTTCAGAGAAGGTGATGGAGGCAGGTGGAATTCTTGCAGGAGGGCATTCTATCGCAGATGACAGTGTGAAATATGGATTGTCAGTAACAGGTGTGGTCCATCCGAAGAAAATGTATCCCAACAATCAAGGACAGCCGGGGGATGTCTTAATCTTGACCAAAAAACTGGGTGTGGGAATTATCTGTACGGCAAACCGGATTCAGGAAGCGTCTGAGACAGCCATGAATGAGGCGGCAGTTTCCATGACTACGCTGAACAAACGGGCATCTGAAATCAGCAGAAAATACGAGATTCATGCCTGTACGGATGTGACGGGATTTGGATTTCTGGGCCACCTCCATGAGATGATGGATAACAGGTATTCCTGCCAGGTTTACGCAGGCCAGGTTTCGGTTATGCCAGAGGCATTACATTACGCGGAAGAATTTTTCTTGACTGCGGCGGCACAGAAAAACAGGAACCACCTGGAAAGCCATGTACGGTTTGAAAATATTTCCTTTGCAATGGAGGAAGTGCTGTTCGACCCTCAGACCTCCGGAGGACTGTTGATGGCGGTATGTCCCGATCAGGCAGAGGAGCTGTTGGCAGAACTTCAGGAAGAAGGGCTTCCGGCAAAAATCGTAGGAAAAATAATAGAAAGAAAAGATACAGAGATATATGTGATATGAAACTAAAACAACTAGAAGTATTTGTAGCGGTCGCAGATTATAAGAGCTTTTCGAAAGCAGCAAAAATATTATATTTGACACAGCCTACCATCAGCGCGTATATTTCTTCCCTGGAAAATGAATTGAATGCAAAGCTGTTTGTACGCAATACGAAGGAAATCCATATGACGGAGTCAGGCATCCGCCTGTATCAGTATGCCAGAGAAATGCTTGTCCTGCAAAATAAGATTATGGACGAGTTTCACCCGGATTCTCAGAAAGAGGAAGCTCGTCTGGTGGTGGCGGCCTCCACGGTCCCATCCCGGTATCTGCTTCCGGATATCCTGGCTGGATATAAAGAAAAATATCCTTATGGACAGTTGGAAATCAGGGAATCCGACAGTGCCAGGGTCATCGAGGATGTGGCCAGGCATGTGGTGGATGTGGGATTTACAGGAACCGCGTTGGAAAATAAGGTTTGCCAATATATTCCATTTTACGAGGATGAACTGGTTATCATTATGCCCAATACAGACAGATACCGCAGGATATTGGAACAGGAAAACGATTTGAACTGGATACGAAAGGAACCATTTCTCATGCGGGAGGAGGGCTCCGGCACCCGGAAAGAAGCGGAAAAACAGTTGAAAACGGCTGGTGTTGACGTGGAACGCCTTCATGTGGCGGCCAGTGTGGAAAGCACGGAAACGATTAAGCGCTCTGTAAAAAATGGAATCGGGATTACGATGATTTCCAGTCTGGCAGCGAAGGAAGAAATTGCAGCAGGGACAGTCTTGACATTTCCTATGGGAAAACACAAGAGTACGAGAAAATTGTATCTGGTGTATAATAATAGCTGCATTCTCTCAAAGCAGGCGGGAAATCTGGTGAAAGTGGTAAAGGAGTTATATTCGGCATAAGGAATAGAAAATATGTAAAAAGGGCGGATGGTCATTGTTCAGATCATTCGCCCTTTAGGTTGCTAGCCGAGCTCTGCGATCATGACTTCGGCATCCATTTGTGTGCTTTCATAGCCCAGTTTCCGCAGACGATCCTGAACAATCTCCGCATTTTTGGAATCTGTGTTGCAGAGAAGGATGCAAAGCTTTCCTCCCTCGATCAAGCCCATATAGTCTGACAGACGTATATTGCAGGCTAACAGTGTAGAAACCTCTTCATAGCTTTGATATCCCAGATTGACCTCAATCAATGCGCATTCTGTCAGACCATCAGTTTTCGCTTCCAGGAATGCTTTCACCAAAGTAGTAAATGCCTCTTCGTTTAATACATTGGTCCCTTCCAGATAGCGCTGACTCCTGAAGTTTTCCAGGTAGCGGCTCGCATGCAGAATCGCATTTTGGATCATCGTTCCGATTGCTGTCAAACGGTTTGCCTCAGACGCGGTGATACGCTCCTTGGGAATTCCCCAGAACATGAGAATCAGCCGGATTTCATTTTCATTATATACGGCGCTTGCCATGAGGGGAAAGCGTTCGTCCATTGTGCGGTTGAGGTAAACACGCTCCTGAACCAGCTCCTGATACATCTCATCCATATCCGTATATATGATGGAATTCCCAAGCTTTCGGGCCTCAGCGGATGTGGCGGAAAAAAGACGGGCATAATTCCTGTTTGCCACATTATAGATTGCCACATCCTTTGTGTCCATCAGCCTGGCAAGTACCTGTGCCGCATAGAAAAGTACTTCTTCGGTCGTGTATTTTTCCAGGCTGGATATAATTTCATAAACTTCTTCCAGGCTGTCTTCATGATGGACAGGTTGTTCTTCCGCGTTCTGTGTCCTATCCGCAGAACTGTCATTGAGCAGCTTCTTTAATCCCTCGATTTCCTCGGACATTCCTTTCAGCAGTTCTTCCTGCTTTTGAATCTTGTACTGCATTCTGCCAATCATTGTCTGGATGGTGTTGACATCTGTTTTCTGCAGTTTTTTTGAATACAATTCTATCACCCCACATTATTTTTTGTGTTTTCGGGAAATCTTTCGCTTTTTGTTTATCAGTGATTTTCCGGGAACACCCTTATTTACAAGATTATTGTGCATGTATTTTGGGAAAAAGTCAATAGGGATGAAAATATATTGAGACATTTTTATGTTCTATTGCCATTTGCCATATTTTCCGATATAGTAAAGATATCGAACTTTGAAGGTGGTGGAATTTTATGGTTATGTGCACTGCAACAGCTCCATGCAAAGTCTTTTAGGGCAGGACTGCATGGAGCATAAATCTGCTCAGAGACTTTGCAGACATCAAAAATAAAATATTTGATAAGGAGCAAAGTCTATGAAAAATTTTATACATACAATACAGGAAATGAAACTCTTTTTACTGCTGTGGATTACACAGTCCTTTTCCGGCCTTGGCAGCGCCATGACAAGTTACGCGCTCGTTATCTGGTCTTATTCACAAAAAGGATCAGCTCTGATGACCGCCCTTTTGATGGTAAGCTCCTATGCCCCCTATGTGCTGCTCAGTATTTTTGCAGGGGCGCTCAGCGATAAATGGAACAAAAAGCTTACCATGCTGGTGTGCGATTCTGTTGCCGCGTTAACAACAGTTATTATGTTGGTATTATTACAAAATGACGCTTTGCAGATTTGGCATCTTTATGTGATCAATGGTATCAATGGGCTGATGAATACCGTACAGCAGCCTGCTTCGGAAGTGGCGACCACAAGAGTGCTTCCGGAGAAATATTATCAGCGGGTAGGCGGATTAAAGTACTTTTCAAGTTCCCTGAATTCTGTCATGACGCCGATCATTGCCACGGCAGTTTTAGGAATGGCAGGCATGGGAATGGTGGTGGCTTTCGACTTGTTTACTTTCTCCGTCGCATTTGCCGTGTTAGCATTTGGAATCCGGATTCCTGAAAATAATGAAGAGGCGGAGGCGCAGGAAAAGCTGTTGATTTCTGCCAAAAAGGGCATTGAGTATCTGAAAAAGGAACAAGGCATTTTTCATCTGATTCTTTTTCTGGCAGCAATCAATCTGGTGGCATCCATTTATGATGCGGCATTTCCGGCGATGATGCTCTCCCGGAACGGGGGAAACGAAAAAGTGCTCGGACTGGTAAATGCGGTGATTGGCATTACTACATTTTCAGGAAGTATACTGGCCTCCTTCATGAAGCCTCCGAAAAGCCGGGTCAGAGTAATCTGCGGCTGCCTGTTATTTTCCATGAGCACAGAAAACTTTTTTCTGGCATTCGGACGGACACCGCTCGTGTGGTGCATAGGGGGATTTCTGGGTTGGATTTTTATTCCTCTGATGAGCACAAATCTGGATGCTATCCTCCGTTTGCATGTGCCGGTAGAAATGCAGGGACGGGTATATTCTGTCAGGAATTCTCTGCAGTTTTTTACCATACCGATTGGATATTTTCTGGGGGGCTTTTTAGTGGATCAGTTGTTTGAGCCGATTATGGCTGTACAGGGGACAGGAAGCCTTCTTGTGAAAATGTTCGGAAGCGGGAAAGGTTCAGGGGCGGCATTTTTGTTTCTGGTCATTGCCTTTGCAGGGATAGGGGTGTGTCTGTATTTTCAGCGGGATCAATATATATGGAAACTGGAAGAATAAAATGCTTAGAAGGTTCTGCCGTAAGGCAGGGCCTTCACTTTATAATTATCGTGTGTCTGGCAACAGAATAGCATTTGGAGGATTAGTATGAGTACAGAACAAAAAAGATATGCTTTAAAGAACGGGATTCTATTAGACGGCTCAGAAGGGATGGTTCCGCTAAAGGACCGTATCATTCTGATTGAAGGCAAAAAGATTGCGGATATTGCAGAAGGCAGCAGTGCAGCAAGGGGATATGAGGAGATTGACCTGCAGGGAAAATATATTCTTCCCGGACTGATCAATCTGCATGTACATCTGCCGGCCACAGGCAAACCTAAGAAAAAACCGTCCGACCCGAAAAAGCTGGTAAAACTGATTACCAGGAACCGTCTGACGAATCATTTGGGAATCCGGTTATGCGCAGGATATGCGAAGACGGAGCTGCTCAGCGGTGTTACAACCATCCGCACGGTAGGCGGTGTAGCAGACTATGATACGACGATTCGTGATATGGTAGAGCGTGGTGAACTGATGGGGCCAAGGATTATTGCTTCGAATATGGCGGTATCTGTTCCAGGAGGGCACATGGCCGGTTCTCTGGCTTACGAAGCCACAAACAGCAGGGAAGCAGTGAAATATGTGAAACGAATCGCCAGAGATAAACCGGACTTGATTAAACTTATGATTACCGGCGGGGTTATGGATGCCGAAGTGGTAGGAGAGCCAGGGGTTTTGAGGATGCCTCCGGAGTATGTCAGAGCAGCATGCGAGACCGCCCATAAGCTGGGAATGAAAGTGGCCGCACATGTGGAAAGCACGGAAGGTGTATTGACCGCATTGGAAAATGGCGTGGATTCGATTGAGCACGGGGCGAAACCGACGGAAGAAATCATTCGATTATTTCAGGAAAAGAATGCATATCAGGTTTCAACGATTTCTCCGGCATTGCCTTATGCGCTTTTTGACAGAAGGATCTCCCATGCCACATATGAGCAGAAAGAAAATGGAAAAGTTGTATTTGACGGTATCATAGAACTGGCAAAAGTGTGTCTCAAAAATGGGATTCCCGTCGGTCTGGGAACGGATACGGGCTGCCCTTATGTGACGCATTATGATATGTGGCGGGAATTGGTGTATTATGTGAAATACTGTGACGTATCTCCGGCATTTGCACTTTACAGCGCCACACTCTTAAATGCAAGATTAGCAGGAGTAGAACAGATTACCGGCTCCATTGAGAAAGGGAAGATGGCAGATATTATCATCTGTGACAAAAATCCGTTGGAGGACCTGACTGCATTAAGGCAGTTGGATATGGTTATCAAGGAAGGAAAAATGATTAAGCATCCAAAGGTGAAAAAGATGCCGGAGGTTGAGCGGGAGTTGGATAAATATATATAAATGAAAAAGAGATATACAAATATAGCATTGTGTACCGAACCAAATCTAAACCACCAGATTTGGTTCGGCATACATCCATCAAGAGACGCTTCTCAATAGAACTTATAGAAGCAATTTTCAGGCCATCGCCTGTCTTTTTATCATGTCCAATGCCCTTGCCACAGGCGGCAGGGAGATGATGACCAGTGTAATAATCCCCTCGGTCCCAAGGTAAGTCCCCTGATACAGAGTAGAATATACCCACGGATTCATCCCTTCCGGAGCAAATGAGGCAAAAAAGATGACTCCGGATAATGTTGAGAAGATAAAACGACCCAACACACCCACAACATATCCAATTTGAAGCCCATATTTCCGGTTGCTGAAAAGTCCCGAAAGCCCCAGTGCCCCGAAAGCAAGCGGATAATCGAAAAGTACCTGTGGGAGCGAAAGCACATATGGATCAATGATGAACTGCAGGATTCCAAATGCAGCTCCCGTAAGTATCCCATATTTGGCTCCAAACCAGTACCCTATCAGGCTGATAAACAACATGGATAACAGTGTGACTGAACCGCCCATCGGCATTTCCCATACCTTTATATAGGATGTGACCATTGCGAGGGCAATTCCCATAGCAGAAAACATGAGTTTCTTGACAGCAGAAGATGTACTTCTGCCTGCGACAGAATTAGTGTGTGACATTATGAAATTCTCCTTTCCTTACGCCGGCATTACCCGGATCAAGTTT
>CANOBT010000069.1 GCA_947564305.1 uncultured Lachnospiraceae bacterium
TATTAAATCTTTAATGAATACTTACTGATTTTAAAGGTATAAATTTTTAAAAGTTAGCAGGGGCTGCTATCCGTGGTATAATAAGTTATAGAGTAACTTAAAACACACTAAAAATATACTGAATTCGGCGAGCCTTATCAACTGGTTTTGCCATTAAGTTTGAAAGGTCTGGTTCCTAACGATTATTCTGTCAGACTGCTGAGCCACGAACTGGAGGAATTAGATTACACTTTGCTGTATCAGACATACTCTGCCAAAGGCAGAAATCCAGCAGTTGGTCCTAAGGCCATGTTTAAAATCCTAATCTATGCTACTCACAAAATATTTACTGTCTCTGCCACTCCCGCATCGAAGATCAAGGATTCTCCCCCCCCCTGAAGTAATACGCTTCTCAAAAATCCTATATAATTTTGAAACATCCGCATGAATCGTCAAATCAATAAATTTCTGTGCATGTTCATCATAGTATTTTACAGTTTCATCTAAATCATATCTGCACTTATCTTCCATGTATCGTACCCCTGCAAGCGTGCTGCCTCGTAAATCGGCTTCATGTTATGTTCCAATATATTCACAAACTGAACTTTAGAATTCCCCGGTATGTACAAAGCTTCCAATGCCCATATCGCATTTAAATTATTTCTGCGACATTTATTGAATTTCTTTTCCAAGATCTCCGACTGCGCCGTTCTCTCCCTTGGAAAAATCAAGCCATACAAATAAAACTGGTATTCCGCAAAAGGGACAAAGAGTTCATCCCAGGAAGGCAGTTTATTGTTCTTACTGGAGTTCAAGAACCTTCTCATCGGCGTAAGGTTCCACAGCTCGTCATTTGAAATGTATGATCTTGGGACAAAGTGATCGATAGACAGATCTTCAATCAGGATATCTTTCCCTGTATAAATCTCTTTTATGGGCTTTCCGGTGATCTCTGCCACCGTCTTCCACAGATCACGCGCCTGCTCCAGCTTTCTAAGTTCTTCATTTTCCGGACAAATCTTATATATAATCCCGGGAACGCCCGGGTTTTTATCCTGAAGAAATTGTGCCTTATTGTATTGCACCCAGCTTCTGATCACAGTGTAATTCTTGATCAGAAGCTTCCTCCAATGCGGATTCATTCGCACTTTTTTCTGGAGACCAATCCCGTCCAAAATTGTATAGAACAGGTTTTCATCCCCTGATAGCTTGTCCATATATGCAATTAGCCTTGTCCGCTGATCCTTCTTTATATAGAAAAGCCCCTCTTCCAGGCCCTCAGTATCAAAAAAAGGATACAACAGCTTATATGGGACATAATCAGTTAATCTGCATTTGTCTTTTTTCAGTTCCAACTCACACTCTTTTATGGCTTGCTTCAACTCATCCTTAGAAGGATTCTGGGACAATCCCGTGGTCATGGCATTCAACGTGTTAATGGCGTGCTCCAGATAATTCTCGGCATTTCCGTTCACAGTTGGTCCGAGTCTGAGATGATAGTGCGTAACCGTATGCCAGGCTTCGCAAATCATCTCATCTATGATTTCTTCAAATGTCAGATCCTCTTCAGACGCTAACGACAAATTTAGGATCGCCTCAAACCAGTAAAACTTATAACTTTGTGCCTTGTCGTTGAACATACGGGCAAACTTGTCTGTATCCAGATTATTCTCATATACTATTTCGAGGTGAAGTTCTTGATCCATACCCTCTAATTCTCCGTTATTTCATTTGCTTTGCCACATTAATCAAACCTTGAAAACTATCCAATACATCATCTGTATTCACACCATGCCCCCAACTGATTCTTACAGAACTTTCAATCTGATCCTCCGGAATTCCCATGGCTAATAAAACATAACTTGGAGAATAGCTTTGAGATGTACAGGCCGACCCATTTGATACGCTGCAAAATTGTTTTGCAGATATCATCAATGCTTCAGATGATACTCCCTCAATACATATACTTAGGGTGCCGGGTACACAGTAATCCTGGTCACCATTAATATGATATGTTAGTCCAGACTCACTCAATATGGACAAAATACTGTTCTTGATCCTCTTTGCCTGCTCGTTATCAAATCTGTACTCCGCCTCCGCCAACTCACAGGCTTTTCCACATCCCGCAACCAGAGCAACTGGTATTGTCCCCGGCCTGATTCCGTGCTCCTGCTGCCCTCCGTACATAATCGCTTTTAGCGGCGGAAGCTTATAAGATTTCCTTCTTAACACCAAAGCGCCTACACCCTGCGGTCCCTGCAGCTTATGCCCACTAAAGGAGAGCATGTTATATTTCAGATCTTTTAGTTCCTCAACCAGCTTTCCACAGCTTTGGGTCGCATCGACATGAAAAAGAATGCCTCTTTTGCTAAGTTCCTCTCCGATCTCCTGCACTGGTTGGATCATGCCAGTTTCGTTATTTACATGCATCACGCTGACTACAAGCGTCTGATCCGTAACCCTATCCAGAATGTCTTCCACTTTTACTCTGCCTGACAAATCTGGAACTACAAAATCCACACTGAATTTCTCTTTTTCAAGATGCTTTATCGACTCCAATACCGCTTTATGCTCAATAGCCGTTGTTACAATATGTTTTTTGCCGCTTTTTTCAGCATATTCTCTCAGCCCTAGAATTGCGATATTGTTGCTTTCAGTGGCACCACTGGTAAAAAAAACTTCATCTGACTTTACTCCAAGCAACCTAGCAACCTGTTTTCTTGCGGTTTCCACAACATTGCGTGCATCCTCGCCAAATATATGTGTTCGGCTGTCTGCATTGCCAATATGATTTCTGTATACATCGATCATGCAATCAAGCACCCGCTCATCGATGGGCGATGATGCATTATAATCCAGATAAACGCTCATAGCTACGCCCCTTTGATTGCCAATGCTACAAGGTCATCAATGCTCTTTATAAAACCGGTTCCTCCAAGATGCGCAATACCTCTCTCCATGTTCAAACGAAAATACTTCGTCACGGTATCATCATCTGTAGGAAGTTCCATCTTTATGCACCACGCCTTTACCAATGCCTCATAAAGCTCATAGTATTCTCCACCAAACGTAAACCATGACATTTCCAGATTGCTGTCTGCCACGATCGGTACATCTGCCGGAATCGTATTCTCACTGAGCGAATAGCAAAGTGCCCACCTGCATAAAATATTCCAGTTTTTAATCCCGGTCTTTCCCTTCAACCTGGATAATTGTTCTTTTGCTTTTTGGGAAAGACGCACCTGCTTCATGATCATATCTTCGCTCCAATCAAATACCCTTTTTGTATAGATGTACTTCTTGTCACCTCATCATAATTCAAAGTGAACTCATCACCTATATTATCCTTCATCAAATTATAATATCCTTCATCAATCTCTGAATCCGTAGATAATATGATCGTCTGCTCCCCGGCATTCGGAAAATATGTTGTAATCAGCGCTGTCCTGTGCTGGGAATCCATACGAGACAGTGGAGTGTCTATGATCACAGGTAGCTTCTTCTTCGAGCATATTGCAAGCGCCCAAAGTATGGAAATAACCATAAGCTGCTTTTCTCCCGCAGACAGCGAATCCCTAGGAATTTCACTTTCATCTTCTGATAAACATTTCCAGTCAAGTGTTTCTGGATCCATCTCAATCTTACGGATCAGATTCTTCTTGTTCGCAAGTTTCAAATAACACTCCGTTATGGTTGAAGCAAGCAAATCTGTTTTTCTTTTTTGAAGTTCTACACGATATCTTTTTATGATATCTAGTGCCATGTTAGAATATTTTGATATCCTGTCTGCGCTGTCCCTTACTTCTGCTGTAGCCAGATACGCTTCCACCCTCTTGTTAAAATCAAAAGTGGCAGCAATCATCCTGGCGTTAATGTTGCTTCGTTTTTGCTCTAATTCGGCGAGTTTAATCTGATCATCAATAATTTTCTGTTCTGCCTTCTTTATTTTTTTATAAATATCCTGTAATTCCTGATCGTTGATATCAAGCGAGAGATAACTGTCCAGTTCATCAATCTGCTTCTCTATCTTTACCTTCTTCTTCAGAATTTCTTTTCCTTCCTGTCCAGTATGCTGAAGCTTCCCCTCTACAAGGTTATTGACTTGAAACAACGCCTGCTCTGACAGTTCGTAAACTATTGGAACCTGATTATCTTCTGTACGTTGTTTTACGTAAGCAAGAAAATTCTCTCCCGTCTTCCTGTCACCCGAATACCCGGACATAAAATCCAAAAAGAAATTGCTTAACTGATGAACAGACTCTTGCATCACCGCACTTGTATGTTCATCTGTTGCTTGAAGCTTAATCTCTGACAAAAGGTCTTCCACAAGTAACAGTGGGAGAGTCTCTGCTGTCAATCCATATAATCGCTCATTTTCCTTTGATAGTTCCGCCTCCAAAATCCCATGTTTTTTCAGTAATTCCTGTCTCTTGTTAACGACATCTCCACCCTTTGCAGTATATCGCTTGTGCAAAGACTCCAGGGCATCATTATCCTTTAGCAGTTTCGCACTCGCCTTCTCCAATTTCTGGTCTGCTTCTTTCAGTTCTTCCCGGGCAAGGTCCTTTTCTCCTCTCAATTTCTGTATTTCTCCTGCAGAAACATCCTGCACTCCGATCTTATTTACCTTTTTCAAATTGCGCATAATGTCATTGCTTAACACATCAAGTACTGTTATTCCAAGCATAGATCGGATCGAATCCTTTAATTGTTCATTTGTCCGGTCAACGGCAAGCTCCGCAATCTGTTCTCCATCAAAGAAAAAGAAACTGGACAAAGCGCTAGGCAAAATATTTTCCACAAACATCAACCAGTTATTTGTAAGAAAATCGTTATATTCTCCGTCTTTATACACCGAAATCTGCTCTTTCATCCGCTTGCTTGTGGTGCTCCATGCCCTTTGGATCTTATAGTTTTCACAAATGCCGTTATTCGTTTCAAATTCAAGCGTCACGCTGCATGTATCATCACTGGCTCCCCTGTTTACAAAAGATCTTAAATATCCGGAATACGATTTGTGCGCACTTTCGGAGTACGCAAAAGAGTTTTGACCATATAGCGCCAATAAAACGGCTTCCAAAAAAGTCGTTTTCCCCCGACCATTCATGCCGCCAATCAGAACAATGGGTTTATTTCCTTCAAAAGCAAACTCGTTGTCTCCGGCATAGACACCAAAATTATGAAGTTGAAGCTTCTTTATGATCATGTGTTACTCCTCACCATCCTCAAACTCGGATTCAGCAGTCTGGTAATCAAGGAACTTTTCATTGTATTTTCCGCCATGCTCCTTTTTTCTTGTCATCATATCCGAATAGAACTGTGTGGCATCCTCTTCATTCTTATAGAACGTCCTGCAGACCGTATTTCTGATGTTATCCAGAATGTCCTTTCTCTGGCTCACACCAATTGCCTTATTCTCGTAATCAATCAAGGTATACATCATCTCAAATATCAATTCTTCTTCCGGATACATCTGATTACATATTTTTTCCAGTATTTTCCATTCTTCTCTACTGAAATTGTCATTATGGATCCAGTCCGGATCATCAAAAACTTTGCCGGTCACTTCTTCATAAATCACAGGCAGAGAATCATCAAATTCATGCTTTTCATTCACCCATATTCTGCGTATAGCCCGCAGCTCCTGTACCCGGATCAACTCCAAATCTCGAAAATCCTCTGAACCTTTTTCATTTATATCCCGCTGTATTTCCAGTAATCTTTTCAGCCAATGCTCCCTAATTTCCTTTTTATACGGACCATGAAACAGTTTTCCGTAATTTCCCTGAAGATTGCCTTTCATTCTCCGGAAGCTCCTTCGTTCCCGGTCTCCTTCTTCATTGCCAAATTCATTTCTAAATTCCAACAGCGGTGTCATCCACTCTTTTTCCTGATCATTGGCAATCATGGCTTCCATTGATTTATCCTTTTCCACCATTGTACATACCCAGCAGCCAAACCGACTCTTCCCGCAAGATGGCGTTGATTTGTCAATCTGCATCGGACACTCGTTATCGGCTGTGGCACCCCTATACATAATAAGCAAATCCATGTTTGAATAGCCCCAAGGGTTCTTATACTGCATCAAAAACGCCCATACATCATCATCTGACCAATCTTCCATGGGTGAAAATACCAATTCATTGGCAAGGGTTGGATTCGGACTGAGCAGTTCTCTGACTCTCTTCTTTTCAAGATTAGTCATTGTTCTGTTTCTTCTGGAACTTTCCTGTTTTCTGGTACCGAGAACCAATATAATCTCCCCGTGCTCTGCAATCTTGCTTCGAATAAAATTATTGACAGGCTGGATCTTTAATCTGTCGGTACACCAGCGATATTTCATACGTGGAAACGGATACCCTCTTCCAAGCAGATTCACCCAAAAAGTGTTGTTATAATCCGGTATTAATCGAATCGGGGCAAACGGCAGACCTTTTTTATCCGCTTCTTCCTTCATCTGCTCTAATGATTTTTCCACCCACTTTGATACAATCGGCGACTCCACCAGCGTATCTGTATTCATTACATGAATCGGCTTATTCCTTTCGCTTTGCGGTAGTTTATCAATCGCCATCCACACAAGCTGAACAGCCGCTGTACTGTCCTTTCCCCCGGAATACCCAATCATCCATGGAATATCATCCGCCAGATACAGATTTTGTATCGTAACAATCAAGCCATCTATCAGTTCCTTTGTTAGTGCCATACCTATAATCTCACTCTCTGATGCATTCTTTCAATGCTTCCTCCATATAATGTTCCTCTGTTGTCTTTTAATCGCCAAGTAAAAGAAAACGCCACGCTTAAGCATATACGTAAGCATAACGTTTTCCTCCCCCCTTGTCAATTCCCGATCCGATATTCAGCTCTTGAAATTAATCTCAAATTTATCATCAAGACCTTCCATTTTGATCCATTCAAGAACAGCGGAACTCACATCCGTAAGCCGGGCTTTTTTGTTGGCCACTTTGGCAATAAAGGCTTTGACCTCATCACTTAAATTCAGTTTTTCTTCCAGCTCATCAATCTGATCTATCGATTCCTTAAGAAGAGACAGTCTGGTATGTACACCATCATCAGAAAAGGTTAAGCCTACCCATTCGCTGCCTCCTGTTATATTCGCTTTAATGTAAGCGATCATATCCGGATTTCCCGCCAGATTCCCCAGTGTATCCAGTTTCGAGAGACTGGTCTTTGTCTTCTTCTGATGATAGGCTTTCCATTCCTTTGCAAGGCCTGGATTTACTTTTCTGGTAATCTGCTGACGCACCCCTGTCAAAATATCTGCGTCCACCACCCCCGCAGTAACAACATCATTCAGTTTTTCCATACAATCTTCCAGACACTGAACGGTCTCACTTGTGACCGTATAGTCCATTGTTTTTACAGTCCTATGAAGCTTATTTACGGTATTAAAAAAATCTGCCACTACAGTCTTGTAGTCGTCATCGTTCTTTGCTTTCTTCTCAGCATCCATTGCTGCATTTTCCACAATGTTCATATGCTTCATCTTTTTTATGGAACCATTGAGACTATCCATTAACATAATCTTTCTTCACCTCATCAATCGCAGCATGGCACATGGCAAGTCTTTCTTCCTCTGTCGCAAATGGATTCTCTACCGTTTCCCCCATGTCCAATCCTTTGCCTGTCATCCGTTGTTCTACTTCAGAATCCGCTTTCCCCACATCTACGCTGACCAAATTTAACAATTCCACAAACGGTCTTAAGCCTTGCATTGGGTCACGGCTAAGTCTGATCAATGCCTCAACAGAATCCTGCGTATCCATGATCTCCTGGACATTCCTTATTGCACTCAGTATCTGTGGCGCATTCCTCTTGCAAGCGTTGATCTTCCCTGTGTCATAATGAACAGCAATACTAACATGGCTTATCTGCGCCTGAGAATAAAACTGCCCGATCTTCTTCACGATATCTTCTACATCTCCGGAGTCTTCTATCTCATCCATGTCTATCAGTTCTGCTATGATCCGGATCTGTGACGAAAGCACCGCTTTTTCATCGTTCACAACCGTATCAATCCGTTCAAGAATCTTATGCAGGTGTTCACTATACAGCCTTCTTTTCTTAACAGGATCATCAAGCTGCAGCTCGTCCTCCGTAAAATGCAGACCGGTTCTTATAACTTTACGAACAGCCTTATTAAACGAAACATAGTCAAATTCATAATTGGTAGAAGTGACTGCCGTACCTTGCGGCAGGTTGTAGTACTGCAGAACACAATTATGTGCTTCCATGCCATCCGAACCGTTCACGATTTTCAGAAGATCGTTCCATGTTTTTGTATGCGCATTCGTGTCTGTGTTGGCAGGGTTCTTACTTAGCAACATTTCCACCGTAAAATTCTGGGGATTTTGATAATTCTTACAATACCCATTCAGAATCAGTCTATAATACTCGGCCGCAGCAGCATAAGTAAAATACTCGGATTCTTTATCGTTATAGTGCATGATTGCATGAACAATGGATGGCTTGATGCTGTCACTCCATCTTTGCACTCGATACAGGTAGTCTGTGGAGCCCTTAAAATTCCACGATTTTTTACCCACCTCGCTCCAGCGGACAAACGCCTCAATAATCTTTCTGGATTCAATGGATGCCGGCAACGTGACTACAGCCTCACTCTTCATGGTCTGACGTTCAAAAGCTACAAGACGCTTATTCCCGGTATCCCGAACCTTCAACATGGCATCAATGGAAACGCCTTCCGAAAGCCAGTCAATGGTGTTAAAGAGATAACTGTTAATATTGTTTCTGGCATCATTCAAGGCTCGAACATTTTTTGTGGTTGCGCCAATGCTTAGCTTATAATCCTTTTGCTCAATCCACCTGTCCACTTCCGCCAGGGCAATCAATACCTGCTCATCTTCCTTTTCATTTGACTCTTCCACAGGCGGCGCCACTTCGTTTTGCCCTTCTGCATGGGCATCCTGTTCAATCTGTCTACCATCATCGGCACCCTGCACTCCATCAATCATAGGTAAACCGAGTTGCTGGTAAACGCATGAAGGAATGCCGGCCAAATATTTTTCACCATTTCTTTCAAAAGACCGCAGCGTTCCATCTCCCCATATATACATGAAAAAGTACAATCTGATCTTTATTGTGTCATCAAACAATCTATTATTATAGATTGCATTTTGTAATTCGGTGTTAGATGCCTGAAAAGACGGCCGGCGCAGAGGAAATTCCTCCAAATGATCCATGGCATCCTTTATGTATGGTTCTATAATTTCTCGCATCAATGCCCTCGGATTGCGTTTTGCCAAATCCTGTTTATCATATAAGAACAGGATTGCGTTTTGGGTAAAGGGGAACATATTTATGGTTTTCCCACCATAATTATATTCTCCCCATCCTTTACCGATTGTATCCGTATGAATCGGATATGTGCTCAAATCGGCCTTGCCGACTTCCACCCAATTCCGTATATCTTCCGCTGATAAAGAAATCGTATTCAGATACTTGGCAAAAAATTCAATCAATCCGTTTCGATTTCCGGAGAATAAATCATCCGGAACATATACAAAGTTGTGAATCCTTCCTTTGGTATTACTTCTGAATTTTTCTCGATAGTAACCATCCGTTGATCCTACCACGGCATTGAGTCTGCACATATTTTTATCGGGATATTCTATTTTATCAGTCAATAAAGCATCAAGCAACGAGTCATCCACACCCGATGCTGCGGTAATATCCTCAATCAGTATGGTTAGCGTCTTCCCCTGTTTAAATAGCTCCTGCCTGATCTCTTCGATCACGTTTGCCAGATCTCCCGGCTCCAAGCCGGCACAGCGTTGTATAACCTTATCCACGAAAAGGTTCATATACCCCTTTACCGAGTCCACAAATTCTGGTTTCCCAAGCAGCTTATCAGCAATCTTCCTTGCCTTGTCATCCGCGCCCAAATATAATTGATTACGAAATTCAGCATCTATTTCAAAGTCTTCCGGCACGAACTCAGGTACTTTGTCATTTACATCGCTCGTCTTATTTTCTGCAAATTTCCCATAAATGCGATCTATCGGGCCGTCATCATCCATAAGCCTTGTTTTAAACAAGGAGTTTTGAAGAAGCGCAATCAGATGCTTTCTGTCTACATTACTAAGTTTTCTTTCCCCTTCTTCATCTCCGGCTTTTCCGTCATCATTGGTGATCTGAATAACAAACTGATAGTAGATCGTCTCTTTCAGTTCCCTTTCCTGAACCGTTGCCGCAGCCGATGCAAGCTTTTTGTACAACTCTCTGTTTGGAAGTTCCCGCACTTCGGGCAGCTCGATCAACTGTCTGATCGTACCCTTTAACGTATTGTCCGCTCTTCTGATCGGAAGAACAATTTCACTTTCAGACTTTCTTATTTCAAGCACGGAATCAATCCACCTAATCAAGTGTGACTTTCCCGCGCCACTATCACCTATCACCAAAACAAACTGGTCTTCTTCCTTCTCCCCCATGAATTGCTCATATACTTCTTCTTCCGTCTTCGGATGCTTTTTATCCTGTTCCGGCACTTCCGCGTGATCGGTAAGATGCTCAGTCACATAAAGCTTCTTCATCGGAACATGGGTTGCAAGAAAATCCCCCTTGGAGTTGTGCATAACATCCGGGCGGATTACATCCATATACCTTTTTCGCGCTATATCTATATTCATGCTTTTACTCCTTTATACACGACCGATGAAACCAGCTGATTAAACAACTCTTTCGATGGATATAAAATCCATTTCATTTCCTGGTCACTTCCGAACTTCAGCACAATTTCACCGTTGTCATGCAATTCTCTTAAAGCACTGGACATGGCAATATTCAAATTTTTTTCGGATGTAGAAGCCGGCAGCATAATCCGGCCATATTGCATGAACCTTGCCATAAAATCTGACATCGAATATTCCTGTTTTTTCTCCAAATTCATCAAACGGAGTACATCCTTTACATATACATAAGCGTTCGGCAAAAAAACCATATCATTCATTAAGCCAAATCCCAGAAACTGTGACCAAAATCGCCATCCTCTGATCATAGGTGCTTTAATAGTCTCTCCAAGCTGCTTTGATATATATTTAAGCATGTTGTCCGAAATGGCGTTATACTCATATATTTTTTCATTCATGTTTACGATTATGTTTGTACATTTCCAAAATTGTCCGTCTGACAGATCCGGCAAAATCGAAATGACATATCTCCGAAAGTCCTCGATCGTTTTCAATCTTTCCACTTCATCCGAAAGGCTGACTACATTGTCCTTGTTTTCAACCAGTTGAAGTTCCTCTGCTGCCTTCATGATCGCCGAGAAATACGACGTTCCCTCATATATTTCCTTTGGCTCCATAAATCCCCTCAGCTCGCTCCGGGAAATATCTTTTTTTGATTCAACAATTTTGTATAAGGCAAACACTCTCGCAGGTATTGCTTCTGTTACCATATTTCCAATAAACATCTGTTAATTCCTTTCCGCTATCCGATTACTTTTCCATCTATATCCAATGAAATGGTTTTTTCAGACAATTTTGATATAGCAAAATCACTGTTTACAACATGAATCACATGGTTTCCCTTTTTTACACATTTTCGGATCACATGATATTCCTCTATTGCGCTATTAGAATCATCGCTATAAACAGCCATGATCAATCCTGTAATGAAAAACCCGTTATCATATTTCAATAAGGTGCGTAATTCCCTGTAATTGACATAGATCAAATCCGGATTCGAACTTTCGTAATATCCAATATCCGTATCAATGACAACCACATTTGGTTTATACCGGTCTATCAAGCTTTTTCTTTCATCCTGCGTAATCAGAAGCGCCTCTTTTGTATCTGAAAAGAACGCCTCCATATCAGATGATAAGGCTTTCCCCGGTCCTCTCAACTCATCAAAATGCGGGAACCCGTCAGTCTCATCACAAACTACTTCCTCATGCTGCCCGCAGCCCGGACAGTATTCAGAGACAAGAGGATAGGTGTCATAGAACATGGAAGACCAGCATTGCATGGATTCTTTTTCTATTGCGTTTCTCATCAAGGAGAAAGCTGACAAGGATTTTGCCGCTTCCTTTTCTCTGACTGAATCAAATAGAGCATATGTCGTATCTGAATCTACAGTGATTGCCTCATTTAAAATCTTTATCGTAAAAATGTACTTATTGCTGCTGTCCAGCTCAATGGATAAAATGCGGATCATGTCGTATCTGTTTAACAGCAAAAGAACATTGATGTTCCATTTCTCATCACTGTCATTTCCTTCTTCAAAGAAATCGATCCGGCTATAGTTAGGTTTTGTTGAAGCAAAAACTGCAATTTCCCCACCCTTCCACATGTTATCAGGATTTTTATACATGCTCCACCAGCGTCCCCAAAGCTTCTGTGTTGTCAGCACTTTACTTACATGATTAAATGCTTTGGATACATCGTCATTCTCGATGCACATCACGCTCAAAGACGGAAGTCCATCCCTCCCTCCTCTGCCTAATTCTTGATAATAGGAATCAGGACTCACCGGAACATACAGATGAACAACGCTTCTCACATCAGACTTATCGACACCTACACCAAATGCAGAAGTTGCTATCATGATTTCATATTGATTATCAGACCACTGATCGATCAATTCCAGTCGCTCATCTGATTTGGTATCGCCCGTAAATGTTCTTATATTGGAATAGCCAAAACGCTGAAGGTACTCCTTCCATTTCTCCGCTTCGTAAGGAGCACTCACATATAAGATCATCGGCTTTGGCATCACATTGACAATATTTAAGGCTTTCCTTCTCTTATCCTTATATCCGTCAGCCATAACCATAACATAATGCGGCTCTTTTCTTAAGGCATCACATCGAAGTTCCATCCATTTCCCATTTACAGAAAACATCCTCTTCAAAGTGGTTACCGTATCATCCTTAAACGTAGCCGAAAGCAGGAATGTTCGGATATCCGGATTCACCCGCAGCAGTTCTTTTCTCCAGGGACCAAGACACTGGTAGTCCACCCTGAAAAAATCTCCCCATGCCACCACAATATGTGCCTCATCAATAATGATATTCTTCAAATATCGGCTTGTATTTGCTTCATTGACCAATTCCCGGAATTTTTCGTTTTTAATCAATGCTTCCGGTGAGATAAAAAGCAATCTGGCTGTATGATTCTTAATGGCTTCAGATATTTCGTTCAGTTTCCTGCAACCACTGTAATAATAAAAGATTTCATTATCAACGGATGACTTTATGTTATTTCTGGCTACTCTTTCCTGATCTATGGCAAGAGACACCGTGGGTACGATCACGATTGACAGCCCTTTTTCCTTATAGCTGACTGCCTGCGTTACAAGGCTCTTTCCACCCCCTGTCGGCATAGAGATCAGAGTCGTATAACCGCATGGAGTATTCAGCGCACCGTGGACGCACAATTTCTGTTCAATGGATTTGAAATGCCGAAAACCTGTCATTTCATCTATGTACCTATTGGTAAGTAGGCTGTACGTGGAATGTGTCTCCGGCACTGTGGATCCGGGAGTTACAAAAGCATTTTCCACAAAACTCTTATGTCTGACGTAATTAGGGATCTCATAAGTTGCATAGTACTTCCGGATTGATGAATTAAAATGAATACCCAAATGATTGTTATCCAGAATTCCAGGATCATCCACGCGCAGGTCGGTTTGAAACGAAAGCATAAAGCTTCTTAAAGTGCTCACATAATCCGAAAGCCCTGCTTCACCTGCCCTGTATTTTTGGAAGGTATTCACAAGCCGGGCAACCACATTTTCTAGTGCGCTTTCAACCGCATTCGCGCCGCTGTCATATTCGAGAATGTATTCATCAATCTCACCATTAATAAGCTTTTCTATATGATCTACGATCAGTGCTTTATCCACTATGTTTTACCCTCAAATCAAGGTTGAAAGATTTTCTTTCAGCCTTTCACCAGCCACATATAGCATGCGGATTCCATTCTTATAATGGGTTTACACAAGCTATTATATATGATTTCATATTGTTTCTTCATAAGATCCACAGAGTCATCGGATTTTATCCCATAGTAGTCTGCTTTTGCTTCGTGCGTCGAAAGAATCTGATTCATCATTTCCTTTGCCCCTGATATATTTGATTCTCCCTTAAATTTCTCAGATGCCTTTTTTCTGGCAATTTTACCACTCCGCGTTACCAGTTTTTCCCAACGTTCTTCTGGAAAATACGATCTGAACCAGTCTATATTGGAGCATTTGTACTTCTTTGGAATATTCAGAAAGCTATTACCGAATCCGCGTCTACCTAAATGCTCAATCGTATCGCCCTGATTAAAATACCCGGCCTGTACTATTCTTCTGTGTTCACTTAAAACCGTTTTTTCTGGAACATCTTCATATGCCGTAAACGCAACCGATATTATCTGGATTGAAGTTGCAAAGTACTGTCTGAACAAACCTAATGCGTATAAAGAGATTCCTTCGTCCAAAAGCAATCTTTCATTCGGCTCCACAGAAAATGTATAAATAAAACCTTTCCACTCAACAGAGGATAATGCCGCAATCGCTGTTGCCATCCCCTTATAGGAATGCATTGCATTGTCCGTGATACAGTCAAATATCTCGTCTCCGGGTGCATAAAAATGGATATAATCATTCTTAATCGCAATATCCCGATCAAAAGATCCTTTGATGCTCCTGTTATTCCTGAAGATATTTTTTTGCTTATCTTCTTCCAAGCCGCGTTGCACCCTGATTGCAATTTCATTTTGTTTTTTATTCAGATAACTATCCCAACTTGGCGGTATCAGGAAAGAGTTTTGCGCGGATCTGATGGAGAAATTATTTTCATCAAACGTAACCAGTCCGCTGTCTTCATTTTGATGTACCGTTCCAAAGCCTGCCAAAGACGCCCAGCTCATCATAGTTTGCGCAAACAGAGCATTCTCATTGAACTGGTAATTCGACAGCAGCCGTTCAAGCTGATTATATAACGGTCTGTATCTTAACGCTGCCGTATCAAAAATCTGTTCTCTCCGAACAGTTTCTCTCATCTGTCCGGCTTCCTTGATCAATTCCGGAACAAGTCTGTATAGTCCAAACTCAAAATCCGTGCGGATTGACTCCATAATCTTATGATTGATGTCATTCATTATGATTTCAAGTCCGCTCAAAGACTGTCCGAATACGTTCAGCCCCTCATTCCATAAATGAAACATCTGATCCTCATAGCTTTCGATCGAATGAATGGCCACAGATGTCACAGGAATCTGTATATCTCTTCCCATGCGGTCAAGTCTTCCTATTCGCTGCTCAATTGTATTGATATTCCATGGTAAATCCACATGGATCACATAGTCTGCGATCTGAAGGTTTCTTCCTTCACCACCGGATTTGTCACAGAGCAATATTCTGCATGTCGGATCTGATTGAAAGCGGTATATATTGATCTCTGCTTCATTCTGGTCCATATCGGTAGAAAAGGAAACTACTTCATCTCCAAATGTGTCATAAAGGACTTTGCCATAAACATCAAATGTCTCGGCATGATCGGTAAATACTACAGCCTTCTTATCAAGAAGTTCTGTCTCTATATAGCTTACAATCTTAACAAGACGTGAAGGGTGAGTTTCCACATCATCCAATGCATCCGTCATTCTTAGCAGTATTTCATTTTCATCTTCCACCCAGCGGTCAGCACTTTTCCCCACATTTTCTGGAATAGAAATATTATCCCCGTATATTTCCCTTAATCTTGCCCTATACGCCCACGGCGAACTGAAAAACGCTTCCAGAATCGGTTGAATTTCCCGTTCCACTTCAGCCGCTTTGATCTCGCCCTGATTTTGAACAATCCATTCTTTTAAGGTCCTGTATGCCTCATACTCATAATAATTGACACTGTCTCCGAGGGAGTATGTAATCTCTACCAGCCGTCTTTCAGCAAACTCTCTGTCTTCATCCTTTGGATAAACACCGAGAATTGCTCTTCTTCCTCTGATAATGCTTCTTTCGATCTGGTAATTATCGCATACATAAGAAATGACCACCTGCATATCATACAGACCAAAATCTTCTTTTTCCGTATCAATATCCGCAATCATCTGACCCAGTGTAGTATCTCCGATTAAATCGGAAAGATCATTCAAGGTTTCCTTCAATTCCTCAAGCTGATCCTGTACGTCCTCATTCTCGTGCGGATCCCCCTCTACTTCCGGAAGCAATTCATTTTTCAAACTGTCAATATCATCAAGCAAGGAGTGCGTAAGCTGCGAAATCTGGTTCTGCTTATTCACAAGTTCCGTAAACTCTTCTATATTGATATCATCATAGATTGAAGCCTGAATCAGCCTCAAGAGTTTGAGATATTCCTCCTTGCGCTGTTGTATAGGCGTTGCGCTCAATAATATGATATTTTCGGCATTTCTGCTTAAGGTGTGGACTTTCTCATACATATCCGATTCTCTTATACAATTATGCACCTCGTCTACGATCACAAAATCCCATTTGGTATTGCAATCAGCCACCTCTAATTCTTCGATTGTTTTGATCGAAAGTAAATGATCGTTCTCGTTCTCCCCTTCCAGAATACCAAATTTAAACAAAAGTTCCGTCTTCCATTGAGCCGCCAGAGCACTTGGAACAACAATCAATATGTTCTTTCCTGCTTTGTTGCTCAAGAAAATTTTTAATATGGAACACGCCTCAATTGTCTTTCCCAAACCAACTTCGTCTGCCAGCATATATCTGCATTTTTCGGTCTGCAGGCATCTCATGATCGTATTTACCTGAAATGCCTTTAGGTAAATCTTGCATCCGGCCAACTCTTTAAAACCAAAAATGGAATTGTCTAAGATGTTCATTGTATCCTTGACAATCTGCCTTCCAAGATACCAGCATGGATTTTGGAATTCGTATTTGACAAGCTGATGAACCGGGTCTGCTGCACCCGAAAAAAAAGATGCCGTAAGTTTTTCCTCATTCACGCACAGATACTCCTTACTATCACTGTACTGAATATAATAATCAAAACCCCCGTCTTCCCGCATCTTATACTCTACCACAACAGAAGGCTTTCGCTCGTACATAACCTGCGATCCCTTGAAAAGGTGACAGTGATCCAGCGCAGAAAGCGGAGCTTCCTTTACCTCATCCGGGATATATTCAAAAAACTTTCTATATCCGAATGGATCCGCAAACGAAATATGAGCTGTCTCATTAAATTCATTCACGCTGACGACTTTACCTGTCGCAAAGATTCTGGGATCCCGTGGGTGTTCACGATCAATCGGACACCTTACAAAGACTCCTTTTTCTATCATCATGATACCTCGTCACTTACTTCCTGCTCGTTCTAAAAATCTCCAGACATATATCTTTGTCCGCGCATTTATCACATAAAATATTATACGATTTTCGATATTTGTCTTGATTGAGATTCTCATCATTTAACGTATGATCTACCTCGTCCTGTGTTGCATTCTTAAATACTTCGCAAATTGCTTGATCGACTACCTTACCACTGGGCACAGAAAGGAAATTCTCACGTTTTAGCATATAATCTATTTCTTTATCCTTAATGTTCGTAAACTTCCCGTGAAATACTGCTTTCTTCTCTATGTAATCTTCTGCCATATTGATAGCGTCTATTTTATCTGAACGATTCATAAACGGAAAATCAAATGTCAACTCATCCATCTGTTCCGTCAAGTAATTCCTCACCATGCTTTTAACATAAGTCTTTCCTGAAAACTCCCTTCTTGCCCGGTGTTCCAGCAATACGGTCAGATACAGCTTTAAAAGGAAATCATCTTTGTAGACGGATTTTTCCTCAATAACCGTTTCCAACAGGAACCGATATCTGCACAATCTGTATTTCATCAGATCATATTGCGAAAACTCCCTGTATAGCGGTTCTTCTACTGTTATATAGCCATCATATTTCTTTGACGCACGTGGATCATCAAAAATATACGGCGTGACGTTTGCATTAAGCACCCTTAACAAATAATACAGTTCGTTTTCCTGATCAGGCGCATTCTTAATATAGCTCAGCTTTATCTTGCATTTACTGAACGCAAGCCCATACACTAACGCATAGCGTCTGAAATTCTTATACTCCAAACGTGAAGTAACATATACCTGGTATTTCCAATCTACCGGTGCCTGTGCGACCTCAAAAAAATCTATATCAAGCGGCCACGGAAATTCATCCCTGTGTGTAATACTCATATCTTGGTCAGACAGACAGGTAAAGTGATAGATCTTGTCCTGTCCCTTGGAATTTTTTCTTAAAACATCTCCGTCAATCTGCTCAAAATTTCTGGCAATCCACCGCGCCCCTTTTCCTTCTTGCGGAACCTGCTGAAGATAAATCTGCATCGTTTCCCTCAAGCAATCAAAGGAAGCTTTCGCCTCCACGCCTTGAACCTCTTTCAGGTGTTCCAAAACCCTTTGTACAATTTCCCTGAATTCAGAATCTATGTCTTCTTTCGTCAGCACCTGTTTTACCAGTACGTCTGTCACTTTATCATAAAATGCCTTGAAATCATTTTCCTGATCACTGAAGTCTTTAAAAAAGGTATCTGCCACCTCGTTTAATGCCTTTAAAGCCGTGATCAGATTATCGATTTCATCCGGGCTCACATCATAATAATCAACCCGAGACAGTTCTTTTGATTCTAAAGAATCCGAATCTATGTCCTCTATTCTCTCTTTTAATTTCTTTAACTTTTTGATGATTCTCCTTATGGTCTTCTCATCTTGAAAATACAGTTTGCATTGATCGAAAGTAGTAACAACCTGCCCTTTCCTCCCTTCAGCAATGATCCCACAGGAAAGACATTCATAAATATCATTGATATCCTGTATTAACATTCCTTTGGATTCTGCGTCCCATAAATTTGTTATCGCTATAAAAAAATGTCCAATCGGATAATCCAGAAAATTGCGTTCCCCGAACTGTTCCGGAAAGTATATCTTCAGGATGTCATTTACATTGCTGTTTGCGGCATAGATTTGTTCATCCATGTAATAAAGAGCAGATCGTTTATAATGGTCCTTTGCTCTTTCTATTTCTGCGTCTTCAAACTTTTTAGCAATATATCCGGCAAATTCCGTCTGATTGTCAAACTGAGTTACCTCAATCCGGTCAAAATAGTCAATCGTTGCCGTACTTCCCGCAATCATAGCTGCAATATTATCCGCGATACGACCTCCCTCAAAATCCTTACTGTGATCATAAAAATTCTGAGGTGAAAAGGTTATCTTACTCTCAAACCAGGAGTATACGTTCAACCATGTATGGTATACATTTTTATAATCCGAAACATAATTGAACAGAATAAATACATTCTTGTGTACACCCAGCATCTCAATAGTCTTCAACATAATCGGAGAAAACTGATGGATTCCATGTACAATGACCGTATCCTTTTTTACCTCTGCCAGCCGATCCGGATTACTTTCTTTGTAGGATGCGTCTCGAAATGCATCTTCCATCGTTTTTGTGATAGATGTATCGATTTCCTCCACAGTAAATCCGTCTTTCAGCATAAAAAACTTATTATGCGTCCTGCGCAGCTCTCTGTATATTTCAACCACACATTTCTGCTCATAAGTTAAAGCCGCATCCTGTATATGATCCGGATTCATGCCCAATTCAAACATAATCCGGATACTCTTTACTACATACGCCCGGTTTCTTTTCAGAGACAGCCGGATATCATCTATATTTATATCCTCGGCGATCATTTCATCAAAAGACATATACCCTATAAGATTGTCTACCGCCGCCCTCTGATTGATTTCGGTTACAGAACTCTCCCATTCATCATATAGGGTATTTATGAATCTTGTTATGGTTGTAAGTTTCCCTATAAAAAAATCATTCTTATATTGGTCACACAAGCCATTAACCAGAGTCTGTGAAGCGCATAAATGGAATCCATTTTTTACAAATCCCCAATAGAGCTCTCTATGTAATCTGTACGGATTGCTATATGTGTAAATAACTATTGCCATAAATCGCTCACCTCCAGATACCGTCCCCAGCTGTTCTCTATATCTGTATCTACATCCCTTAACCACACAACATTTCTAATTGCTCTTGTCAAAGCGACATAAAGAATCCTCGATTCCTCGCTTATCTTCTCGTGAATTTCAGTCCTTTGATCAAATCCGCTGCTGTAATCGAAACCATTTTTATCATAGGAAAAGCCGTATGATACTTTACCATCCACGATATTGACGTTCAAACCTCCGGTATTAATGTTGGAAATATCTTCATTGGTAAACGGCAGAATAACCGTGCCATATTCCAATCCTTTTGATTTATGGATCGTTGTACATACCACCTGAATTTCATCAAACTCCAACACTTTATTACGCGAAGCTTCCTCCTGATGCGTAGTGATATTGATTTTCAGGAATTCGTAGACCATATTGATGGTAAGATACTCTCTGGAATATCTTCTTGTGATTTTTTCGATAAGGCATTCATAGTTTTCCCTGTATGCCCTTCTTTCATCGTTCCCATAGCATCTTACCCAGGGCTTTGCTGCTTCATAAATATCACGAAGTCCAACCAGCACAGGTCTTGACTCAAAATCTGTTACAATCTGCCTCCATGTTTTGCCCAAATGCAGCATAAAGTATTCATCCAGAATCCTGATCAGCTCATCTGTTTTATCTACTTCTTCATAGCCCGATATCTTTACCAAATTAATGTCCAAATACACATAGTTCGACCGGATCAGATTTGTAAGGTAGACCTTATTGCGCGGATGTGTGATCGCCATAACCAGCTTATACAAATCCATCGTTGACGGCAACCTGTATAAATCTCCGCCTTCCGTAACTCTAATCGTAACTCCAGCCTTTTCCGCTTCCTTAAGGATATTACTGATCTGCCAATTGTAACGCACAAGAATAGCAATCTTCTTTTCCTCATGTGAAAGCTTGTACGCTTTACTGATCACTTCAAGCTTTCTGATCTGATTGTCTATCTCCTTAAACAGATCATCATACAAGCTTTCCTTGTTTTTGCTATGTACATCCAGCTTGCAGAAAAGCTGCGTTTCGTCATATTCTTTTCTTTCTCTGCTTTTCAATCTGTCACGAACTTCCTCATACGGAAGTACTTGTTCATTACCCATCTCTGAGAACACAGAATGAAATTTGTCGAGCAATCTACTGTCAGTCCTATAATTTCGGTTTAATGTATACTCTATCCATTCGCCAATGCCGTTTGTTCCGGTAACCTTTTCAAAAGCACTTAAGGTAGCCCCTCTGAACCTGTAAATACTCTGCTTCAGATCGCCAACGACAAACAACCGGCACTTCGAACCAAATAATTTCTGTAAGCCGGTTATCGTTTCAATCTGTGCATCATCCGTATCCTGAAATTCATCTACAAAAACATATTTGAATTTATTGCCCTGCCCCATCAATTTCCCGGCATCCACAAGATTATGAATTTGAATCATGCATTCCTTAAGACCGATCAGGTTATTTTCTTTAAGTTGGAGGGCATACTGCGTTTCAGCCCTCATGATCACTTGTTCGATCAGTTCGTTGAAATATGGCATACTCGCCGGAGGATTCCCAAAATCGCTGATATTCAGATCTTTTATGTCAATACTGCGGTCATATAATTTCCCGCTAAATGATAGCATCAGCTCTTCGAGTTTATAGATCGGCATCGTCAACTGACGCACAAAATCCGGATTTTCGGCATCTTTCTCCAAAAGATACTCGTTCAGATATTGATGATACAATTGCTTCCTGTTATATGTTTCACTTGTAATCTGGCTGTCATATCCCAGACCCATTCTCATACAATCCTTTTGAAGCAAAGAAATCGCAAATTTATGGATCGTCGAAATCTGGATTTGACTCATTTCTTCGATCAGACGCATATACTTCTCATTGGACGTGAGAATAAAATAATTCATGAACATCTTTTTCAGTCTGATCTTCATGTTATCTGCTGCATCTTTTGTAAATGTGATCATGGCGATCTCACCGGCAATATCGACTACTGCATCTGCGTTCTTATTACAAAGATATGCCACACGTGACACCATCGAATATGTCTTACCTGTACCTGCACCTGCCATGATCAATATATTCCTGTCAGTTGGCGCATGCTCTATTTCATACTGCTGAAAGTTAAAGTCTGTCTCGTCTGACAGTTTTTTTAATATTCCCTCCTCCTCATCTGTCATCACGCCCTCTTCGATTAGGAGATCCTTTTCGACATAAGTGTTAAGAGCAGAAACAACTTCAACCTCGCAGTTAAATATGCTATAGCTGTTTTTAGTTGTAACTACTTCCTCTCTCCAAGTATCGATAACAAGGTCTTTTTTATTCGGATGGATTTTTCTTTCTATGAACCTCTTTTCAAGCTCTTTAACTATTTTCAGCATCGCATCATTGGATGAAACAAACACAATTTCCTTGATGCCCCTAAAATATTCCTCTGCAATCTCCACTGCGTCCTCGTAACGAAAGACATCTTTGAAGATTCTTAACCGGGAATACCCGGGATTTAACGATTGCTGTTCTGCCTTTAAGTCATAATTCGGTTCAAAGTGATGACGTATTAGCGCAAACATTTTAGGATCAAGGTCGTCATGCTTTGTACCTTTGTCGATGATATACCTCTCGTTAAATTTCTGATATAGCTTTAGCGCTTCAGACAGGTCTTCACGGAATATAGTTTCATTTAATTCAGAAACTATATTGAGACCTTTTGCAAAATATTCACTCTTGGATATATAGGGATAGCATACGAAACTCATCACCAGAGGATTCATTCCAAGCTCACGCTGAATTTTCTTTCGCAAATCAAACCGATAGCCTCTGACTTGTCCACGCGGACTATCTTCCGGATTCTCCGCTCCGGCCAAAAAAATAGTATTTGCGTCTATAACATTCAAAATCCCATCTGGATTCCATCCCTTGACTTCAACAACAAATAGTCCCATATTTGGAGAAATTACGCAGAAATCATATTCGCGTCCGTTAATGCTTCTTGTATTATAAATAACCCAATCAGACGGAAGATTCTTGTAAAAATCGTGCCAAACCTTCTTCTCTCCCTCATATTTGGGCTCTTTGTCAATCATCTTTGCCATTAGATCCGTACCCCGCCTCAATTGTAAATTGCGCTTTCTCTACTGTTTGCCCCTTCATCAAGTTCAGCACCTTTAAACTTCCAGCTTCTTCCAAGCTAATATAGTTTTCCTAATTGTTCATATCCATACACTAATACACTTTAAAAGATATACAAAATAGTCTACTTTCATTATATATCATAATAGCACAGCACCCTTGTTTATACAATCAGCTCATTAGCATTTATTGATATCAAAGTAATTTATCTCACATTATTTGTAGTCCGAAAAAATAAGGTCAGAAAAGATTTCTCCATCTTGAGTCTCCGTGCGCAAAGTTCAATTTCAATTAGCAGCATATCCTTATAAATCGGATTATCCTCCACCAAACGTTCAAATCCTCTAAAATAAAGCGGTTCCGTTTGTCCATCCCCCCCACACACAAAAATATAATACGGTATCCTGAGGGGATACGACTGTTTATATAGATAATACTACTGGGATCCATCCAAAGCTGGACATCATATAAGCGCTTGATATGATTTCTGTTCGTCAGACCAGAGTTTTGCCTCCAGCTTTCTTCAGATTCCACCTCACGATGGAACCCTTTCGCTTGGCTATACACTTCCCACTACTAAGGCGTGTTACCAACTTTCATCGATTATATTACGTCCAAACTGGGCACACAGCACGAGGTCGCTGAAATCCTACGATTCCAACGACCTCATCCCACATCTTTATAATCCCCAAAGTACAGTTCGTCTGTCTTCTATTTTTAACGCACCAAGCCTACTCACCCCAATAATCCAGCGTATCCTGCGATGTGGTAATTACCCCAAACAACTGATACATGAAATCTTCTTTCTCATTAAATATCTCAAGTATCAAAATTATCTCATCAAATATCCGATAAATGAAATAGTTATGCTCTACAAAAAGCATATAATAATCGCAATCCAAATCGTACTTATCCCGCAAAGAAACTCCTAGTTCTGGAAACTTCTTTAATTCTGCAATACTTTTGGAAATATGCTCTGAAAACTTGTCCGCTCTTTCTTTACCATGCGTTTCTTTGATTTCTTTTTTGATAGCCTTGCGTTTTGATAAGGCTGTCTCCGAATAAACAATTTTCCTGTGTGTCATATTTTATCCAGTTGTTCTTCTACTTCTTTTTCCGAATAAAAACCATTTTCCTGTACAGATTTCTCTGCCAGATTCATCTTATCCATAAATGTCCTAAAAGCTCTCTCTTTTTCAGTAAGTTGATCCGAAGCTATAAGCTGCTCTACAAAATTCTCTACTTTGAGATAAGATTCTTGCGGAAGAAGATCTATTTTTCTTGTTAATTCTGCTGTGAGCATATTACATCACCTCATTTTTCTCTTTTAGATTTATCCAACTTTTGCATAACTTCTCCAGAAACCATCTTCTCATTCGTTTTTTCTATTATAAGCGATAAATCTGTTTTATACAAACCCTTTGTATAGAATTTGCACCTTTCTCCGTTCACATACTCTCCCACGTAAACCATTCTATTTTGTTACTACCGTATGTACCATATTCTTACTAATCACAAACTTCCCGTTTCCCAAACGTAATCTCCAACAATTCCGCCGCAATCTCCTTACTGCACACGCGCATCAGATTATCTTCGCTGTCTTCCTTTCCAAGAAAATTTATGCTTCCATACCAGACCACTTCCCGGTCTACGATACAATAATGCTGACAGTAATCCTCCGCAAAATCCATTTCAAACCCACCGCCGCGCATCCTCTCCTGAAGCTCCATCCAATATGCACTATCACCAAATCCATAGCTGTCCGCTTTCCACGTAACAATTCTTATCCGAACACCCTTTTCCTGCTGAGGCTTTAATAATTGAATCAACTCCTCTATCTTAGGCCCGCTGATTACCGGACTTGCTATAATAATCTCCTCATTCGCTTCCAGCAAATCTTTTCTGTATACTTCCGCATAAGTATCAATGTCAAATATCGCACCCGCATTTTGTTTTTCTACCGTATTTTCTGTGCAGATGTCATAGCCAATCTGTTTATACGCTTTGAGCCGCTTATGATACATCTTTTCAAACATGGAGATGTGACTGTCCACATAATCGTAAATGATTACACTTTTCTTTCCTTCATAATCCCGGTTTAAGCGTCCCGCATACTGCTCCACCACACTTTTCCATGAGACAGGCATTGCCATGATCAGCGTATCCAGCCTCGGATAATCGAAACCCTCTCCGATCAGCTTCCCGGTTGCAACCAAAATCATACTTTTATCAGCCGCCACCTGCTTCATTTTTTGTAAAACTGCGCCGTACTGTTTTTTTGAGTTCTCACCTGAAAGCAGAAATACTTCGTCCGCGCAATTTCTTAACCTGTCATACAGCTTTCGCGAATGGTCTACATATCTGGAGAGTACCACCGGCGTCCTGCCTTCTTCTATACACTTTTTAACATCGGTTATGATTAAATTATCCCTGTTCTCATTTTCTCTGAGAATTGTATATGCCTCGTTCGGGTGCATGTTATCCTGTCGAAATCTCGGTGCAACCGCCCTTGTAAATCTCGGATATACCAGATGCGCAATCCCCTGATCCTTTGCCCGGTCCTTCGCTGTATACTGATATCTGACCGGTCCAAGAAGCATATAGTTGATTTTCTCTAATCCGTCGCTGCGAAGCAGCGTTGCCGTCACACCGTACACATATTTTGCCCGCACTTCCTGCAGCACTTCTACGAAAGTATCCGATGCGGCATGATGACATTCATCCACAATTACCATGCCATACTCTTTCAACCGATAGTGAAACTCTCCCTTTTTGCAAAGAGAACCGATCATAGCTATATCAATGATTCCTGTCGTAGAGTCATGCGCTCCCTGCAGTCTGCCTATAACACTTTTCCTCCGTTTTTTTCTCCCAGCCGGCGTCTCATATTCGGGTGGTTCTTCGTCTATGATCAAAAAAGTTTCCATGGCACTTTCCCACTGTTCTATCAGTGCCGAGGATTGCAGTAAAATCAGCGTATTCACCTTTTTCCTCGCAATCATATTACAGCAGACAACCGTCTTTCCAAATGCGGTGGCGGCATGAAGTATCCCCGTTTCATGTTTTAACATGGCTTCCGCTGCCAAAAGCTGGGGTTCTTTCAATTGTCCTTCAAATGTCGCCCGGATCTCGTTTCCGGGACAGCGCTCATCGCAAATATGATTTACAATTCCTGCCTTATCACATCTGGCAGTTACATCTTCCAACAGGCCTCTTGGAATCCTGATATATCCACCCTCGTCCCTGCCAAGATATATGTATCTGGAATTTGAAAAATTGGAAATCCCCATTGCCAGATTTTTATAAAACGCCGGATTGCGAAATGCCGCCAGTTCCCGTATTCTGTTCTGGATTCTCGGCGCCAGATTTTCTGCAAAAACATAAATACCATCCGCCAAAGTAATCTGAATTTCTCCGTCCACATCACACTTCAAAAAGTCTCTCATCTTATCCCAAGGTTTTTCTCCATCCTGCTCCAATACCTCGTTTATCGCTATCGCTTCATTTGGCAAAAAGCTTTTCCATTCTTTTATCTTATCCTCTATAAATTCCTTTGAAAGTTTGGGCTTACTTAACAAAATTTTCCACTGATCCGGGTATGCGTTCCAGTTTTCATCCACAAACGCGCTGTTTCCCTCTTTGAGAGCCTGTCCCTGTAACGGCAGCGCAATCAAATTGCCGATACCACCCGTTGAAAGACGATCCTGCATCGGCAGCATTCTGTCATAAAAGCGAAAGGATTTCAAACTGACAGACTCTGCCCCTTTTCTCAACAGGGCATTCCCAAATTTTCTCGCCAAAGATGCCTCTGTTTTCTTTTGGAAAAAGATCCAGAGATGTGCGCCGTGTCCCGATCTTGACCGCTCCACCAGAGGGTCTATGCCATTAACGACACAGATTTCCCGCAAGGCATCTACTTCTTGCCTCCAAGTATCGTCTATATTGGCAAAATCACACTTTTCCGCATTCTTTTCATGGTTATCAAAATCAAATACAAGGAATCTGCACGTATCATCCTCCAACAGCGGATAAACACCTATCACATCCGTTGCCTCTTCCGATGCGCCCCTTAAATGTGCCATGATCTGCTGCCTCTCCAGCTTCTTGTATGCCTGTCTTTTACAATCCTGACACTTGATCTTACTGCCGTTCATTCTTGGACATCCTGGCTTCCAAAAATTGTAACACTGTGTATAATAATTGACCTCTCCCGTGGATTTTTTGACAGTACGTTTTGCATACACATCCGTGCGTCCCCAGAACATACTAAAAAACAAATTTGCATCGTTATCTGTAATCTCTCGGGATATGATCCTCTTCCCTTGATCGGGTTCAAACAAATCCATATTTTTCGTTTCGGCAGATACATGATAAGAAATCCCCGCTTGATCAAGCAGGGATTTTAAATACCGATTTTCTTTTTCCAAACTTTTCATTTTGTTTTGCAAGGACAAAATTTCATCTTCCATATCAATTATTCTCCTCATGAATCGCTTTTCTATGTCATTCATCATTTCTTTCTTTTATCTCAACCTGTCCCGCGCCATCATCAAGGCATATCCCAGCAGATTTTGCCCCTTCCACTTCATCCGGTCAAACCTGTCCGGGTCGTTCATTGACGATCCGATACCCCAGATACGGTCTTTTACGGCGCACTCCGCTAAAACAGCACTTTCTGTAGCCATAAGCTGTACTTTCAGCTTATCATTCTGCGAAAACTTTGCAAGTAATCCCTCATAAACAATAAGCTGACGCACACCGTTCCAATGGTTCTCATCATATTCTGATACACGTCGTCCAAAATCCTTAATGCAGCCAGCATCGTCCGTTTCAAGAATTTTATTAGCTATATTATTATCGCGAAAGCAAATCGCTTTGCGGTACATCATAAACTGTTCCATAGATGAAAAAACTATCCCATCCACTTTGAAACGGGATAGATACCAATTGCTCAGATACCCATATTCCTCATCCGGATTATGAAAACAAATGATATGATTCATGCGATCCCTACTTTCCTTACCGCAAGCTCCAATTCCAGATCATGCAGCCCGGCGTACGCCTTTTTCAAATATGCAAGCGGCACTTTTTCGATCACCTCAACACTCGGAATGTTGTACTGCCATTGATAGTAAGCATAAAATTCGCCTATCCAATCAGGCATGAACCCGCCCAGCGATGTCCCTTTTTTCAGTTCATATCGGTCCGTATGCAGAAAATACTCCCACAAGGTCTTTGCATCCATCGTGCAGACATACGCCTGTGCTTCGTCTACATATTTTCTTGTACTGCTTTTCATATAGGAACAAATAAAATCCTCCGTATCCATATCGGGATAAGTTACTGCCACATAATCAAACAGTTTTCCCTGATTCTCGATTATCTCATCCAAATATGCTTTGGAATAGGCTCCCATACCGCTCACCTCACTTTTCAGAGTAATGTACTGAACACCTTAGTTACACGGTTTCGGTCTGAGTCAATTAGCTCTCGCATATTCTCCCGTGCCCATGTATCCAGTTAGTTGTACTTTTCATTAAACTCTGCAAATGCAACAGACTGCAATGCGCCAGAATGCTCGGACAGTTTTTTATATGCCTGTTCCGTTTTGATGCAATACTGAATACCTAATCCGCCGAGAGCCAGCAATTCCTCCAAGATGTCTATATCTACTTCATCGCGGACAAAAGACTTGGCGATATAAAAATATGATGCGTTAGCCCTCCACCCCTTGATCACATCATATTCATCCGTCGATATTCCAAATTTTTCGATAAATTGTTTTGATAAGATGCGATATCGTTTGGAATCTGCCGCATCACGATGCTTCATCAGCTCAGCCAGCCACGTTAGCGCACTATACTCTTGAAAATCCAGTATATTCAATTCCTCTGTATCCAGTTCAAATTCATGCACCCAGCCGTTTGAAGCGTTCGGACGGTAAACCGCCCATTCTTTCGCAAGTTCCAAACTTTCCGTAAGGTAAAACCCTTTTCCGTAATCGTGCTTTTCCTCCCCCAGTCCGAATTTCGGCGTTACCGTTTCATCCGAACTGCCATGATATAAAATAATCTTTCCCACGATACGCCTCCTGTCATACAAGCATCTTTTAAGTCCTTTGCACGCAGCATTTCTGTATCCATTATACCCTCACCCATATTATTTCACAATCACATATTTCAAAAGGAGCCTTTAGAAGTTTCCTGCTGCACTCCTAAAGACCCCTATAATAAATTATCTTATTCGCCACACCAACCGTTCTATTTTGTTACTACCGTATGTACCGTACTCTTACTAATCCCAAACTCCTTCGCCGTCTGCCTCACCGTGGCATTGTTTTCAATAATATAAT
>CANOBT010000070.1 GCA_947564305.1 uncultured Lachnospiraceae bacterium
GCGGTGTCATTGCTGCAGCCAGAGAGCCCCATATTTCCGCTCCATCTTCCGCCACTTCTTCCAGTCCATACAGGATACCAAAAGTACCCACTACATTCTCTTTTGCTACCAACCCAGTAATTGCTGCAACAGCCGCTTTCCAATCTCCCCAGCCGAGAGGAACGAAAATCCATGCAAACAGATTTCCAATCGATGCTAAAATACTGTGGTCTAACTCCATACCATCCAACATACGGAATTGACCGTCCACCCATCCAAAATAAGAAGTAAACCATACTACAATTGTAGAGAGAAGGATGATTGTTCCCGCTTTCTTAATAAAGGACCATCCGCGCTCCCACATACTACGCAGCACATTTCCTACGGTTGGCATATGATATGCCGGAAGCTCCATAACAAATGGTGCCGGGTCTCCTGCAAACATTTTTGTTTTTTTCAAAATGATTCCAGAGCAGATAACTGCTGCAATTCCCACAAAATATGCGCTGGGCGCTACCCAGGAAGCTTCATGGAACAGTGCACCTGCAATCAGGGCAATAATTGGAAGCTTTGCCCCACATGGAATAAAGGTAGTTGTCATAATTGTCATCTTACGGTCACGGTCATTTTCAATCGTTCTGGAAGCCATAATTCCGGGAACTCCACAGCCCGAACCAATCAGCATCGGGATAAAGGACTTACCGGAAAGTCCGAATTTACGGAAAATACGGTCCATAATAAAGGCCACTCTTGCCATATATCCACAGCTTTCCAGGAAAGCAAGGAAGATGAACAGAACCAACATCTGAGGCACAAATCCTAGTACCGCACCCACGCCGGCTACAATTCCGTCTAAAATCAATCCCTGAAGCCAATCTGCGCAGTTCAATGCCACAAGAATACTTTCTACTGCCGGCGGAATAATTTCACCGAACAGCACATCATTTGTCCAGTCTGTTACGATGGTTCCAACCGTAGAAACGGATACATAATATACAATCCACATCACAACCGCAAAAATCGGTAATGCAAGAAAGCGATTTGTCACAATTCTATCAATCTTATCTGATACCGTCAGATTTTCTCCATTCTGGCGTTTTGTATAGCATTCACCTATAATAGAGGAAATATATACATAACGTTCATTTGTGATAATACTTTCCGTATCATCATCCATTTCCTTCTCAATCTGTGCAATCTCATCAGAAATATCCGGTACCCTGTCCATCTGCTCCTTAATTTTATCATCTTTCTCAAGCAGTTTTATTGCGAAGAATCTCTTTTGTTCCTCTGTAACTGCAGAATCAATCTTACCTTCCACAGAGGATAGAATTTTTTCCACATTTTCGGCAAATGTATGTACTGGCTCTGCCTTTTTCCTGGTCGAAGCCGCCTGAACTGCCCTATCTGCAGCTGCTTGTACTCCTGTTCCCTTCAGAGCCGAAATCTCAACCGCCTCACATCCCAGCTTCTTAGCCAATTTGTTAATATGAATAGTATCACCATTTTTTTCAACGATATCAATCATATTGACCGCCATCACAACCGGAATTCCTAACTCCATCAACTGGGTAGTAAGATACAGGTTCCGTTCAATATTTGTTCCATCTACAATATTGAGAATAGCATCTGGCCTCTCATGAATCAAATAATTTCTTGCAACAACTTCTTCCAATGTATAAGGAGATAAGGAATAAATACCCGGCAAATCCATGATAATCACATCTTTATTCCCTTTTAATTTTCCTTCTTTCTTTTCTACCGTAACGCCCGGCCAGTTTCCAACAAACTGATTGGAGCCGGTTAATGCATTAAACAATGTAGTTTTTCCACTATTCGGATTTCCCGCTAATGCAATCTTAATCGCCATTTCTATGTCCTCCTGATAATATTTTTAATTCTACCTTTAATTAGCATCAACTAACTATTCTTCAAAAATAAAAAATATATTATTGAACCGCAATCATTTCTGCATCTGCTTTACGGACAGATAATTCATACCCTCTTACTGTAATTTCCACAGGATCTCCTAAAGGGGCAACCTTTCTTACAAAAATGTCAACACCTTTTGTAATCCCCATGTCCATGATCCTTCTCTTGACCGGTCCCTCTCCAGTCAATTTTGTGACCTTTACAGTCTGTCCGCATGGAACGTCCTTCAATGTCATAATTACTTCTCCTCCTTCAGCCAACCATAATTTTGTTTGCCATATCTTTTCCAATTGCTACACGAGAGTCCTTTACGTTTACAATCATATTGCCATTGATCTCAGATACTACGGTTACCTTCGCCCCGGCTACAAAGCCAAGGTTCTCTATGAAACGTCTTGCCTCTTCTTTTCCTCCTATTTTTCGAATCGTATTCGGCTCTCCTTGTTTTACCATCGATAAAGGCATCATAATCATCTTCTTTCTATTTATGTATATAACACTCTTCGCTTACAAAAGTTAGTATATGCTAACATAAGGCAGTTGTCAAGTACTCTTTTTCATTTTTTACAAAAAGATTTAATTTTTGTAAAATAAAGGTAAAATATCCATATCAAGGGCTTGCACTTTTCTGCAATACACTATATAATGTATAAGCAGATTGCTCTGTAACAGAGTATAGAGCATGAATTATTAAGAAAGGAATGGATTTGTGATTGCGTATGAATAAAAAAGTACAAGCCTTACTGGTCTTTCTTCTCACTTCCGCTATGCTCTTGTCCGTACATGTATATGCAGAAGATATTGAAAACCTGGAAAGCAAAACAAGTAATCTTCAAAACCAGCTGAATGACATTAATCAGGACTTACTAAAAATCGCTGATGAAATCGCCGCTACAGAAGCCGCTATTGAAGAAGCGAATAATAACATGCTTCGTATACAAGATTCTCTTGCAATCTCACGTGAGAATGAGATGAGACAATACGAAGACATGAAGACACGTATCAGATATATGTACGAAAACGGCAGCAATACGCTGTTGGAGTTGTTATTTTCTGCTGAAAATATGACAGACTTCCTCAATCGTGCCGATTTTATACAGAATATCAGCAGCTATGACCGCGAAAAGTTGGAAAACCTGCAAAGCATTCAAAAAGGAATAGAGATACAGGAGGCCGATTTACTTGCAAAGCAGGAGTCACTGAAAAGTCTGCAGGAACAGTTAGTGAAACAGCAGGAAGAATTGAAGCAAAAAGCGCAGGAAACTTCCACAGATTTGGAAGCATTTAAAGCACAGTTACAGGCGCTTCGTGAAGAACAGGCTAGAGCCGCTGCAGCAGAAGCTGCCAGACGGGCAGCGGAGGAAGAACAGAAACGTCTTGCCGCATCTCAGAGCACTTCAGTAAATACAAACGGATCTGCGAATGCTTCCAGTCCGTCTGAGTCCACAGACCCAACGGATTCTGCCCCGCCTTCCGATACGGACGGCACACTGAGCAACACTGACACTGATTCCACAACAGATGGCGGTAGTTACCCAACTTATAATACGGGTGCTCTGACCCCGTCAAAGGGTGTCGTTTATTATAATGGACATCGTGAGACTTATTATTCTCAGAAGGTTCTTCCAGGAGGCGGTTTAAATATCCCTGGACGTCATGTTGCTGAAGATGGAACTATCCGGGATGCTGACGGTTATATCTGCGTTGCCAGCAGTGATTTCGCCTGGGGAAGTGTGGTTGAGACTTCACTGGGTACTGCTAAAGTATATGACTGTGGATGTGCAAGTGGTACAATTGACATTTATACTGACTGGTAAATTTAATCAAATATACTTATCCCACCGCAGAGCGGTGGGATATTTTTTAATCTCATATGCAGAATGTGCGCACAAAAAATCGGAATCCCTTTTGACGGTGACTCCGATTTTCTTGATTTTATATTCTCTTTTTACTCTGCTACATCTCTCATGCTAAAGCTAAATCTACCCATCTTATCTTTTCCAAGGCAAACTGCCTTTACAACATCTCCTAGTTTAAGAACGTCCTCTACTTTGTTCACTCTATGCTTTGCAATCTTAGAAATGTGCACCATACCTTCCTTACCCGGTGCGAATTCCAAAAATGCACCGAACTCTTTAATGCTGACAACTTTGCCTTCAAATACTTGTCCAGCCTCAAACTCTGTCACAATCGTGGTAATTAACTTGGCCGCTTTATTCATATCTTCCTGTTCTGTTCCGCAGATAGATACAGAACCATCTTCTTCAATATCAATCTTGACACCAGTCTCCTCAATAATGGCATTGATCGTCTTGCCTCTCTGCCCTACCACATCCCCAATCTTCTGAGGATCAATCTGCATCTGGATAATCTTCGGCGCTGAAGGAGCAACCTCCGGTCTTGGCTCAGCAATCGCCTTGCTCATCACTTCATCCAAGATGTAAGTCCTTGCCTTCTTAGTCGCAGCTATTGCTTCCTCAATGATTGGCCGGGTCAGTCCGTGAATCTTGATATCCATCTGAATTGCCGTAATACCTTTATGCGTTCCAGCCACCTTGAAGTCCATGTCTCCAAAGAAATCTTCCAACCCTTGAATGTCTGTCAGCACGAGATAATCATCATCTGTATCCCCTGTCACAAGACCTGCAGAAATTCCTGCAACCGCAGCCTTAATCGGCACACCGGCTGTCATCAGTGACATGCTGGATGCACACACGCTGGCCTGTGATGTAGAACCGTTGGATTCAAATGTCTCTGAAACGGTACGGATTGCATATGGGAATTCTGCCTCTGCCGGTAATACTGGAAGCAGTGCCCGTTCTGCCAAAGCCCCGTGTCCAATCTCACGTCTTCCGGGCCCTCTGGAGGGCTTTGTCTCACCAACAGAGTAAGACGGGAAATTATAATGATGCATATACCGCTTGGATGTCTCAGACTCGTCCAAACCGTCCAACCTCTGTGCCTCAGATAAAGGAGCCAGTGTGGTTACCGTACAAATCTGGGTCTGTCCACGGGTAAACATGGCGGAACCATGCACTCTGGGAATCAAATCCACTTCTGCCGCTAACGGCCGGATTTCATCCACTGCACGGCCATCCGGACGCTTATGATCTTTCAGAATCATCTTACGAACGGTCTTCTTCTGGTATTGATAAACTGCCTCACCTAAAACCTCCAGCCATTCTTCCTTTTCCGCAAATGCTTCCTCTAACTTTTCAGTAATTGCACGGATACTACCTTCTCTTGTCTGCTTATCATCTGTAAAGACTGCTTCCTCCATCTGGGATGGCGGAACAATCTCCTTAATCGCCTCAAACAACTCCTCTGGCACTGCACAGCTTTCATATTCATGTTTCGGCTTACCACATTCTGCTACAATAGTATCAATGAATGCAATCACTTTCTGGTTCACTTCATGAGCTGCAAAAATCGCGTCTATCATCTGTGCTTCCGGCACTTCCTCAGCACCAGCCTCAATCATAATCACCTTTTCTCTGGTAGATGCAACTGTCAATGCCAGGCTGGAAGCTTCCTTCTGCTCTGCTGTAGGATTGAATATAAATTCGCCGTCAACCAATCCTACCTGAGTTGTGGAAATAGGTCCGTCAAAAGGAATATCTGAAATGCTGACTGCAATGGCAGCTCCCAGCATTGCGGTCAGCTCCGGGCTGCAGTCCGGATCAACAGACATCACCAGATTCTCTAATGTCACATCATTCCTGTAATCTTTCGGAAATAAGGGACGCATAGGACGGTCAATGACACGGTCTGTCAGTACTGCATTCTCTGATGCCTTACCTTCCCGCTTATTAAATCCGCCAGGAATCTTACCTACAGAATACATTCTCTCATTATATTCCACACTCAAGGGGAAGAAATCAATTCCATCCCTTGGCTTCTCAGAGGCTGTAGCCGTACACAATACCGTAGTCTCTCCATAATGCATCAAAACCGCACCGTTTGCCTGCTTTGCAACCCGGTTCACATCTACCCGCAGGGTTCTTCCTGCAAGTTCCATTTCATACTTCTTAAACATTGTACTCTCCTTTTTGTTATTAATTTTCTGTCAGCACATGTACTCAGCAGACAGAAGTTCACGCCTGAAAGCAGAAGAGTCCGAAACTACTAAAAAACACACCATCTGACGGATGTGCTTTTCAGTGGTCTCGGGAACTGGCATTCCGCCTCAGACTCCGTTATTATAGCATACTCTATTTCTCAGCGCAATTGATAATTTGAAACGATGGTCAAAACAATGGCCAACAGATGCTTTCTGTCGGCCTGTAAAGAATACTATATAGTTTGTATACTAACGCTTTAAGTCTTCCAGCCATCCGGTCGCACAGGCATCACTTGGCATACGCCAGTCACCGCGCGGTGAAAGCGCCACGGTTCCTACCTTCGGCCCATCGGGCAGACAGGAACGTTTGAACTGCTGGGAGAAAAACCGTCTGCAGAATGTTTCCAGCCACTTTGCAATTGTGTCCGAATCATATTTTTCACCAAACGCCTGGTGCGCAAGGCGAAATATTTTTTTCGGCTCATATCCAAAGCGCAGCAGATAATATAAAAAGAAGTCATGCAGTTCATACGGTCCAACCAAATCTTCTGTCTTTTGCGCAATATTTCCTTCTTTCGGCGGCAGAAGCTCCGGGCTGACCGGAGTGTCCAATACATCATAAAGCACTTCTTTTAACTGTGCATCTTCTGTGGTATCTGCTACGTGTTTGACCAAATGACGCACTAACGTCTTCGGGATTGACGCATTTACTCCATACATAGACATATGGTCTCCGTTATAAGTTGCCCATCCAAGAGCAAGCTCCGACATGTCCCCAGTCCCTATCACCATACCTCCATCCTTGTTAGCAAGGTCCATCAATACTTGTGTCCGTTCCCTTGCCTGGCTGTTTTCATAGGTCACACTATGGTCATCCGGGTCATGCCCGATATCTTGAAAATGTACCTGCACAGCATCTCTGATTGGAACTTCCCGAAGGGTAGTCCCAAGCTGCACTGCCATCTGACAGGCATTGCGATATGTTCTGTCCGTGGTTCCAAAACATGGCATTGTCACCGCGAGAATTTCTTTCCTGCTTCGCCCCAGCATATCAAAAGCCCTGGCAGTTGCTAAAAGCGCCAAGGTAGAATCCAAGCCGCCGGAAATACCTACAACCGCTGTCTTTGCACGAGTATGGGCCAGACGCTTTTTCAACCCCATAGCCTGTATGTTCAAAATTTCCTCACATCGTTCTGAACGTATCCGGTCATCCTGTGGAACAAAAGGCTGCATCGGGAATACGCGAGTCAGTTCCGTCTCTTCTATGCCCACCTCAAATTGCACGCGTTCCAGACTTTTTCTCTCTGATAACTTGAATGTGGTATTCTTCCTCCGCTCACTGATCAACCGGAAAATATCTATCTCCGTATAAATAACATCGTTTTTAAACCGCTCTGCTTCCTTCAGGAGCATCCCGTTTTCCGCTATCATATTATGCCCGCCAAATACCAGATCTGTGGTAGATTCTCCTTCCCCTGCATTTGCATAGATATATCCGGCAAGCAGCCGTGCTGACTGCCCCTGGATTAATTCTCTGCGGTAAGAATCCTTTCCAATCGTCTCGTCACTGGCAGATAAGTTCACAATCACCGTTGCCCCTTCCAATGCTGCCTGAATACTAGGTGGAACCGGCGACCAGAGATCTTCACAAATCTCTGCGGACACAATCAGATTATCCATTCCTGCACACTGGAACAAAATCTGCGGTCCGAAAGGAACATATTCCCCTTCAAATGAAATAAACCGCATCCTCTTCGGACCAGGATTAAATTGTCTCATTTCATAAAATTCCCCATAATTAGGCAGAAATGTCTTGGTCGTAAATCCAAGGATACTGCCTTTATTCAAAGCTGCAGCAACATTATACAGCTTCCCATCCACACATAATGGCAGACCTGCAAATATGAGCATGTCTTTGTCTTTCGTAAATTCTGCGATGTTCAGCAATGCTTTTCTGGAATCTCTCAAAAGTACCTCCTGAAGAAACAAGTCCCCACATGTATATCCTGTAATACACAGTTCTGGAAACACCAGAATCTTAGCATGTGCATCTACCGCCTTCCGGATTACTTCACATATTTGTTCCTGATTATACCTCACGTCCGCAACACGGATATCCGGTGTTGCAGCAGCCACTTTCACAAAACCATGTTCCATCTCTCTTTCAGCCTCCCGTTTTGCATTCTCTATTTTTTCTTTCCTCTTGACAATCACTTCAAAAAAGTCCTGGCTCTCTGTATCCTCATCAGCTTTTCTTTAGGATTTCCTTCAATTCGTCTACCGTAAATTTGTATGCAGTATTACAGAAATGGCATTTCACCTCAATGGTCTCTCCATCCTCTATCATCTCCCGGATATCATTTTTACCTATGCTGATCAGTGCTTTCTCCACCCTCTCCTTAGAGCAATTACACTCAAACAGCGCCGGCAGGGTATCTGTGACTTCTATATCCATTCCTTCCAGTACATGGGAAAGCATTTCCTCCGGAGTATGTCCGCCGTCTAACATAGTGGTCACTGGTTGGATTTTTCCAATATTTTCCTCCAGTCTGCGCAGTACCATCTCGTCTATAAAAGGCATTACCTGAACAATAAACCCGCCGGCACATTGCACTGTATTGTCCTGATTCATCAGTACGCCTAACCCCACTGACGAGGGTATCTGCTCCGAAGCCGCAAAATAATAGGTCAAATCCTCTGCAATCTCCCCGGTCTTGAGTTCCGTCTGCCCGGAATAAGGCTCTTTCAGCCCCATATCCTTAATAACATTTAGAAAACCATTTCCCAGGACGCCGCCCACATCCAGCTTTCCATTTTTAGGCGGCAGCATCACTTCCGGATGATTCGCATATCCTTTCACATGACCCTGTGCGTCAGAAGTTACCGTCAATCCGCCGACAGGTCCGCTACATTTTATTTGAAGGGTCAATATGTCAGATGCATTTTTCATCATACTGCCCATCATAACACCGCCGGTCAAAAGCCTCCCTAATGCTGCAGTTACTACAGGACTGGTCCCATGATGTACACGCGCCTCTTCCACCAGATTCGTTGTAACAGCTGCAAATGCACGAATCTGAGCATCCGCAGCTGTTGCTCTTACTATATAATCTTTCATTTTTATCCTCCGTTAAATTTGCAGCCTATTCAAAAACATATTTTAAACACAGGCAATTCCTGTATCTTTTTATCTCTAATACTTTACGCTGCCAATCCTATGCTTTTCCTTTCTCACGAGCGATCACATAAATCCGCTCACTTTTTTCATGGGGTTTTTCCTTTGTGAGTGCATCAACTGCAAGGATATACTCCATTCCTGAATTCTGTAAAATGTCTTTTATAGTTTCTAATGTATACGCTTTCTGAAAATGAGTTTCCCGAAAACGCCGGAACAGTTCTGCACCACTTTCCTCCAACTGCCCGAAATCCTCCCTGATAAATAAAGTCAGGTCATACTCATTGATTCCGTACTCGTCATCATAGTAGTTCTCCCAGATAAAACTACTGTCTTCCCTGTCCTCAGCTATCGTTCCATTTCCAATAATCTCCCGATACTTATATTCCGTATTGAAATCAAAAATGAAAATCCCCCCGGGATCCAGATAATTATTGACCAACCGGAAAACCTGCTCCAAATCTTCTGCTTCTGTGATATAATTAATCGAATCACAGATACTGACAACAGCACGTACCGTTCCATATAATTCAAATTCCCTCATATCCTGCAGAAGATACAGGATATCATGCCCGGATTCGCTGCGTTTGTACATTGCAGCATCCAACATCTCTTCCGAACAGTCCACGCCGATCATATCATACCCATATCCTGCAAGCAGTTCCGTCATGGTGCCTGTCCCACACCCAAGATCCAGTACAATGCCATCTCTTATCTGATATTCTTCCAGAAGTGTATGAAGATATTCTGCCCACTCTTCATAAGGGACATTGTCCATAAACTGATCATACACTGACGCTAAACTTGTATATGCTTCCAAACTGACCTCCCATACATAAATTTATTCCCCATAGGTTGCCCGGATATGCTGCTGAATCCGCTGTCTTTCCCGCTTAGCATGTTCCAGCTTTCGTTTTCGTTTTCTCCGTATAGATAGTACCTTCAGATAAATAACTAACACGACATCCAACAAAATGAAAATGATCAGGGCAGCTTTCATAACCGTTTTCATTGAGTATGTAGTTTTCAAAAGCTGAGATGCCGCTTCCAAAAAACTCACTTTTTCTTCTTCAGGTTCTGAAACTTCTCCACTTCCATCGTTCTCTATATCATCAGCTTTGACACCGGAATCCTCACTGGATTCAGGGTTATCCTGTTCCTCATCTTCGTTCTCTACGGCCGGAAAATTATATGGTACCATTGTTTTATAGATACCGAATTTTCTCGTTCCATCCGCATAATCTACATTCACAACCGCCGCAAACACTCCGGGTTCTAACTCACATATAGATTCCGGCTCATCTCTGGTTATATTTCCCAGATTAAAATCCAACTGCGTACAGGATACCAAAGCCCGGCGCGAGATAGAATAAACATTAATAAAATCACCTATCCCCATATTTAATGTCAACGGGAAATTAATAATATAATCTCCGCTGACACACAAATCCTGAAAATTATTCCCCTTTGAGGTGCCTGCATACTCTCCCAGATCTTCAATCACCTGGAACTGGTTGTCCAAAATCTTAAAACTATATCCCCCATCAACATTTGTCTGGATAATATAGCGGTCATTCTCCCCGTCATAACCAATCCCCAGAATATTATAGTCATCAGAAATTTTTACTTTTCCTTTATATGACAAAGTTTTTGAATCCATCAAAAAGATGCATCCTCTGTTTTCAGGAGACAAATGTGTATATAAAGCGACAGCAATCTCACCGGTATTAGGATTGTATGCCATCCCGTTTCCGTGTTCATAGCTCCGCTCCACCACTCGTTTTGCCAGAGAATATTTCTCCACTTTATTTCCATAAGCATCCGTATCATTTCGGTAATACGCTTTGATGATATCCGGCTTATCCGTACTGTCATCAAAGTTCTCAATGCAGATGATATAATCTTCTGTCGCACACATTGACTGTATGATACCTTTCGGTGCCTCGATATCATCTTCTATAATTTTTTCCCATGTAACTCCTACAAAAGCATCGTCCGATGCAATCTCCGCATGAACTGCCAACAGCTGTTCATTCCATATGCACCATAACATCACAATACTAAGGAGTCTAATGAAGAGTACTCCCCGCTTCATTTAACATACTCCCTTATTTTTTGTAACTGCCGTATCCTATATCTTCATACGGCACTTTCCTTTTCCACCTGTTTTCCCTCGTCCTTTATCATAGCATTCTATAAAATTATTGTAAACAAAATTATAAGAAAGATGCCAACTTTTATAAGCTGGCATCTTTTTCATCATATTTCTTATATTCAATATCTGTATAACTGCAAAAACAGAAAGTCAGCTGTTTCCAACTTATTCATGTAAAGAATCAATCGATTACATGAATCCATCCCTCCGGAGCTTCTATCTGCCCCATCTGAATTCCTGTCAATGTATCATACAGCTTCTGAGTCGTTGCCCCCATCTTCTCCATACCGCTTGGGAAACAGATTTCCTTTCCGTGATCCACAATCTTGCCTACCGGTGAAATCACGGCCGCTGTTCCACAGAGCCCGCATTCTGCAAAATCTTTCAACTCATCCAGATATACATCCCTTTCTTCTACTTCCAGTCCCAGATAATGTTCCGCCACATACATCAGAGAACGTCTTGTGATTGAAGGAAGAATTGTTGTGGAATGGGGTGTCACAATCTTATTGTCTTTTGTTACAAACAGGAAGTTCGCACCGCCGGTCTCCTCTACTTTTGTTCTCGTTGCCGAATCCGGATATAGATTTTCATCATATCCATTCGCATGCGCAGAAACAATTGCATGCAGGCTCATCGCATAATTCAACCCTGCCTTAATATGTCCGGTTCCACGCGGCGCCGCACGGTCAAAATCGGATACACAGATTGTCAGAGGTTTTACCCCGCCCTTAAAATATGGACCGACCGGAGTAGTAAAAATACGAAACTGGTATTCATCCGCCGGCTTTACTCCGATAACCGGATTGATGCCAAACATATAGGGGCGGATATACAATGTAGCACCTGAACCGTACGGCGGTACATAGGCAGCATTCGCTCTGACTGTTTCGGCAACAGCATCTACAAAACGGCCTGCGTCAAACTTCGGCATCTCCATCCGTTCTGCGGAATCCATCATACGCTGTCCGTTCAAATCCGGACGGAATGTTACAATATGTCCATCTTCCGTAGTGTATGCCTTAAGACCTTCAAAAATAGTCTGTGCATACTGCAGAACACCGGCACATTCATTCATCGTGATATCCGCATCCTCAATCAGGGCACCTTCATCCCACGCTCCATCCTTGTAGTTTGAAACATACCTCTTATCTGTCCTGATATAGCCAAATCCCAGATTCTCCCAGTCAATATTTTTTTTCTCCATCAGTATCTCCTCCATTCCACTGTAAATAAGCTAACTGAATATACTGTGAATTATAATACCATCCATTATAAAAATCAAGAGTGCGCTCTATTTTTTCTTTTACCAATCGTAATTAACATAATGATTCCGCTTTCATCGTTCCATCATGCTGATGGATTCAATACCGACGCTTCCGCCTCTGACCACTTCGATATTTTTAAATTCTTCTTTCATAAGCTTCACAACCGCATCATTTTTTGTCGCTGTTTGTACAAATTCCAAAAGCAGGCTGTCTTTGCCATAATCAATCACCCGCGCTTTAAACGTATCTGCAATCTGAAACAGTTCCACCTTGTCATCCCGTGTACATTTTCTTACTTTCACATACAAAATTTCCTTCATGCGCACAAATACGTCCGTGAAATCAATGACTTTGATGACTTCCACCATCCTATTGAGCTGTTTCTTAATCTGTTCAAAAGTTTCATCATCGCTGACCGTCGCGATTGTCATACGGGACACTGTCGGATCCTCTGTCGTACCTACCGTTAAACTATCCAGATTATAAGACTTTCCTGAGAACAGCCCTGAAATCTTGGACAACACACCTACCTGATTCTCCACATACAACGAAATCCATCTTTTTTTTATCGCATTATCCATATTTTTATCGCTCCTTTTCCTTTGAGACTGTCCAATATCCCATCAACAGTCCAAAATCATTTCCTCCAGAGTCCCTCCTGGCTGAATCATCGGATATACCATCTCTTCCGGATCTATAATAAATTCAATTAAAGTCGGTACTTTCGTATTTTTCTTTGCCTCTTCAAAAGCCGCTGCCACCTCTTCCCTCTTAGTGACGCGGATTCCTTTTGCACCATAACTCTCTGCAAGTTTTACAAAATCCGGCGTATAGGCAGGCTTTTCCTCCCCGTCTGTCCTGCGGCTCAAAGCCCCGGCGCGCAGGTCTGTCATTCCGTAACGTTTTCCATAGAAAAGTTTCTGCCACTGGCGTACCATCCCAAGATAGGTATTATTGAATACACACAGGATTACTGGCAGCTCTTCCAACACTGCGGTAGCAAATTCCTGGATATTCATCTGCATACCTCCATCACCGGAAATCGCAATCACCGGTGTATCCGGGTTCCCAAGCTTCGCACCGATGGCTCCTGGAAAACCATATCCCATTGTTCCAAGCCCGCCTGACATAATCATTTTCTTTTTCCGTGTAATCTCTGTAAACTGTGCGGCAAACATCTGATGCTGCCCGACATCTGTTACTACGATTGCTTCATCAAACTGACGATTGATCTCATCAATAATATCTTTGGGACCCAGTTTGATATGCTTCCTCATATCCATGGGATGTTCCTTCTGCCAGGCTTCTATTTCTTTCAGCCATTTTTTTGTACTGCAGCTTTCCACATATTCCTTCATCTTCGTGACAGCCTCTTTTGCATCCGCAACAATTGGCACGTCTACAGAAATATTTCTGGAAATGGATGCCGTATCAATATCAATATGGACAATCTTGGCATGTGGTGCAAATGCATGGAGTTTTCCGGTAATCCGGTCATTGAATCTGGTTCCAATGGAAAACAACAGATCACACTCACTTACAGCCATATTGGCTGCATAAGCCCCATGCATCCCCAGATTTCCCACAAACAGAGGATGATTCGTAGACACCGCTCCACGACCCATGACTGTGGTAATTACCGGCACTCCTGTCTTCTCCACAACTTCTGTAAACACTTCATTGGCTCCGGCAATATTTACACCGCCCCCGGCCAGAAACAGAGGACGTTTTGCCTTATGCAGCATCTTGATCGCACGCTTCAGCTGTCCAATATGAACATTGGTATTCGGCTTATAGCCGCGGATATTAACATCCTTTGGATAATCTGCACTTCCCAGTTCCGCCATCACGTCCTTTGGCAGGTCGATCAGCACCGGTCCAGGTCTCCCTGTCCGGGCAATATAGAAAGCTTCTTTAATGATCCTCCCCAAATCTGCCCTGTTGCGGACAGTCACTCCATACTTTGTAATACTCCTTGTAATCCCTACTATATCCACTTCCTGAAATGCATCGTTACCAATCAGATGCCGTGCCACCTGACCGGTAAAACACACCAACGGCACGCTGTCATAATTAGCCGTCGCAAGACCTGTCACCAGGTTTGTAGCCCCCGGTCCGCTGGTGACCAGACACACACCTGTCTTTCCCGTAGTCCTTGCATAGGCATCCGCCTCATGTACCAAAGCCTGTTCGTGGCGCGGAAGAATAATACGAATATCGCTCTGGCGATACAATTCATCACTAATATCAATTGTACAAGCACCCGGATAGCCAAACAGTGTATCTACTCCTTCTTCTTCTAAAGCCTTTACCAATAATTTATTACCCGAAATTTGTCTCATCACTCGTCCTCCCAATCGTCATCCCAAATATCGCCGTATTGATCTGGTGCTTCACCTTTACTTCTGATTATACAGGGAACTGTCGTCTCTTTTTGTAATACCCGGAGTACTTTACATTGGAACATCCATTCATCTCCAAAATCAAACACATACTTAAACTGCATTCCCTTATACAGATTCATCTGACATAATTTATATTCATCAGTAGTGGGTTCATACTCCTCCACACCTTTCATATAATAACAGTCCTCATCACTCCATGCACGGTTGTCCATAAAAAATGCGTGTGCGTGATCGTCCATAAAGTCAAATGCATCTACAATTACCGAATGTAATTCCTTTAATGTACTGTTGCCCGAAATCTGTATATGGCGGTAACATCCCGGCATAAGTGACACACTGATCACATAGGACTCCCTTGATACAGCTTCTGCTCCCCCTGCTCTTTTCTTTCCGGATTTCTTTCGTTTCTGTTTCTTTGTTCCCTTGGAATACAGCAGATCATAAATTTTCTTTTCCAGATGCTCCGGAAGTATCCCCATCTCAGCGAGCATCCCCAACTGTACTGACATTTCCTCCGGCAGTTCCTGATTCTGTATAACATCCATACTTAGAAGGGCATCCAGCATCTCAGTCATATCCTCAATCTGTTCTTCCTCGCTTTTATGAAAATGGTCCCAAAATACCTTTTCCACATCGTCTAACACCGTGAGCTCCTGTCCGATACTGATCCTGATCTTCAATCTGTCACAAAAGGCCTTCAAAAATATATACGTACGCTCATCTCGCACCACGATTTCCGCAGGACATATTTTTTCTGCTAAAAGTGCATCCATAAATTCATTCAAAAGACGTTCCGGATCCTCTTCATAATGTTCTGCCGGGGGAACTGGCAGGATATATTCTGTAGCCGACTCTACTGCCAGTAAGATTATAGGGAAAAAAGGGACCTCATCCGGTTTATTTTGTATCGGCTCCGTATAACGGACAAGCTCACATTCCCACAATCCCTCTTTTCTTACTTTCTTTAAATTTGCAATGGCAATATCATTGCGTGCCTCTGCTGCCGGCCATTCCATCGGCTTGTCCTCCGGCAGTTTGATTTTTTCAAGTATATATACACCATCCCGTAATTCCAACACAGGAGCTTCATCTAGCTCTATGCTGAAATGATGGAACCCCAGTTTATCCATTGTATTTTCCTTCAGAAGTGCGGCCATCTCAATTGCTGCTCCGAGTGCTTCGCAGAGAGCTTCCTGCTCCTGTTCAGTCTCCAGATGCCATGGGCAGCAATTCGGTTTATATTTTGCAAAATACGGATATGCATTCTTGCCGGCTATTTTTATTCCATTTGCACGCGCATATTTTTTTGCTGCTTCACGCTCCTCCTCTGTCACTTCATCTCTGCCCTCAAACGCACATTGCAGACAATCCTGCTTCATGAGGAGCTCATTCGCTTTAAGAAGCGGGAGCTGAAAATGATCTGCATCCACTGTGGAACGGAAGCTTTGAAAACCTTCCTCTCCTATATACAGGCCAAGCGCACAGTGCTTTCCCACAGCTCCCATAATACTGATATAGCCAATCCTGCCGTCAGACAGCCTGACAGCAAACACATCCGTATCATACAGAATATCCCATAGCTTTGTTTTCTTATATTTGAATGCAAGTTCAAACAGTTTATCTGAAATCATTTTCTTCTCCTTTAATATCATGCAGCCGGTTTGCGATTATTTATATGCTAAAAAGAGGTCTGACACTTCCTTGACCGTGCCAAACCTCTTCTGCCCAGACATCCACAAATGCATCCATCATTATACGGTGCATAGATGGGTACTTTATCCAGAAAAACACACTACCAGCACATTTTTACCAGATTCTAAGCAATGGAGAAACCGCGCTTATTTCCTCAATCCAAGTCTCTCGATCAGAGAACGGTATCTCTCAATATCAACCTTCTTCAAATATGCCAGCAAACCTCTTCTCTGTCCTACCATCTTCAACAGACCTCTTCTGGAATGGTGATCCTTTGGATTAGCCTTAAAATGCTCTGTCAGTTCATTAATTCTTGCTGTCAGGATTGCAACCTGTACTTCCGGTGATCCGGTGTCACCTGCGCTTCTGCCGTATTCCTTAATAATAGCCTGCTTCTTTTCCTTTGCAATCATGTTTCTTTCCTCCTTAAAATTCTTCATAAACGCCTAGTATTAAGTAGTGGTTGGAGTCTTCCTGCTACTGAACACCGGCTGATTCATACTTGTATACTATACCATAGATACCCACTATATGTAAAGCAATTTTTTATTCTTCTTCCTCTTCCAAGTCTTCCAGGTCTTCAATATCCTCCTGATTCTCCGGCCGCAGAGCAAATGCAATATTCGTGGCATGGTCTCCTACACGCTCCAGCCCTGAGATGACCTCTGAATATAACACCCCTGCCTCCGGCGTACATTTTCCCTTGGTCAAACGCTTAATATGAGCCTTCCTCAGTCTCTTTTCCTTTTCATCTACCGCATTTTCCAATCTCATGATTTCCCGCATATGCTCCAGGCTCTGGTTGGAAAACATCTCGAAAGCATAGTCTAACTGCCTCAGGACCATCTCTGTCATCTCCTGCATTTGCTTCAATGCTTTCTCGGAGAACGGAATTTCTTTTTCCAACCGACGTTTTGCTGAATCTGCAAAGTTCTCTGCATGGTCCCCGATTCGTTCTATATCATTCACCACATGGAAAAGCCCGCCCAGAATTTTTCCATCCGACATCGGAAGCTCCAAACTGTTGGCCTGCGTGAGATAATCCATAATCTCCTGATTCAAGTAATCAATATACGATTCCTGTTCATATACTTTCTCAATTTTTTCCCTGTCAGGATTGCATAATGCCTCCATACTTCGTTGGAGATTTTTCTTTGCAATCTCGCCCATATGCTGCATCTCATGAATGGCATCGATTACGGCAGTCGCCGGAGAAAGTGACATTTTGTTTCCAATGTATTTCAACTTATATGCTTCCTCCGGAACAGCATCCTCTCCCGGCACCAAAACATAAGTAAGCTTGACAATCCCATCCATAAATGGAAACAGTAATATAACCTGAAACACCTTAATGAAGGTATTTGCGTTGGCAACGGCACGGCTGAGGTCATATCCGGATGTTTTTAAAAACAATTCTGCTATCGGGTCCAACGCCACCATCAATATCAAAAATACAATAGCCGATCCAATAATATTAAACAGGACGTGAATGCCTGCTGCACGCTTTGCATCTTTGTTTCCATTCAAACTTACAAGCACGGCTGAAATACAGCATCCCATATTGCATCCCAGAATCAGGAAAAAGCATATTTTGAATGCCAAAAGCCCCTGAGCTGCCATCAGCATAATAATACCTACCGAAGCAGAGGAACTCTGCAGCACCGCTGTAACTACAAACCCAAGGAGAATTGCAATTACGGGACTGGAAATCGACTGCAGCAGATTCACAGCACGAGGGGAATCCTGCAGAGAAGTCATCTTCTCTCCCATAGTACTGAGCCCCATAAACAAAATACCAAACCCCAGCAATACGACACCTATCTTTTTTACATTCGGATTCTTAAAAAACATATGCATGACAGCGCCAACAATCACAAACAATGGCGCAATCTCTGCCAGATTAAATGCGATCAACTGTCCGGTCACCGTTGTGCCGATATTAGCCCCAAGAATAACCCCCGGTGCTTGATAAAGCTGCATCAGTCCTGAATTCACAAAGCTGACCACCATGACAGTAGTAGCATTGGATGACTGTATGATTCCGGTAAAAATGAGCCCAACCATCATTCCCACAAAACGGTTTTGGGTGAAAAACTCCAATATCGAGCGCATTCTTGCGCCTGCCACCTGTTCTAATCCGTCACTCATCAGCTTCATGCCAAACAAAAACAGCCCCAATCCCCCAAGCAACGATATAAACGTAGTAATATCCATTTGTACATCCTCAACACTTTCTCTGTGTAAACTTCCTGTGGTCCAGTTTATCTTTTGCAAAAATATTTTCTGCCAAAGCCAATATCTGCATCTACTTGCGACTTCAGTTCCTCTACGGAATGAAACCTCTGTTCCGGACGCACAAACGTCCGGAATTCTGCGATAATCTCATTCCCATACACATCTTCGTTAAAATCAAAAGCAAATGCTTCTAACAAAACTTTAGATTCTTTTGCAACAGTTGGCTTCACTCCTATATTTCCAATACCAGAGAACCATCTGCCTCCTACCTGAAGTCTACATGCATACACACCGAACCTGGGAATGATTTTTCCTTCTGCCGGCGCCACATTCATAGTTGGAAATCCCAGAGTACGACCTAATTGTTTCCCATGTTCAACCCTTCCGGAAATCTGATATGGATATCCAAGCAATGCATTTGCCCTCTCCACATCCCCCTGGCTTAATGCTTTTCGTACGTAAGTACTGCTGATTACCTGTCCTCCATGCCGTTCCTTCTCTGTCACATCCAGATGATATCCATATACTTTTGCATATTTTTCAAGCATCTGCACATTGCCGCGTTTTTCATGGCCAAACTGAAAATCCGTCCCCACCACAATATATGCCGCATGAAATGTCTCGACCAAAACTTGACGGATAAATTCTTCTGCTTCCATTTCCCGAAGTTTCTTCGTAAACGGACATGCCACCAATGTATCGACCTGACCGGAAAGCTGACTTCTTCTTTCCATAGCGGTCAGTAAAGAATCTTTTCCCATATCAAATGCACAGACTACACTTTCTATCTCTGCATTTTCTTCTGCATAGCCTTTGATCTTATCAATCAATTTCTGGTGTCCTCTATGAAGTCCATCAAACTTTCCCAATGTGACTGCCGAGTGTTTTTCACTATGATAAGAACAAATCTCTGTAATATACTGCATGTCAATCCTCTCTGTCCAGAAACATTTTCTCCACACGAAATTCTCGTTTTCCTGCATCATATCGAAATATCCCAATAAACCGTCGTTCCATGTCATAGACCCTTACCTGTTCATCCTGCAGGCAATTGATTTTCTTATGTATACATTTTACAGAAAATGCATTTCCGTTATAGGCCAGCGCCTGATATTCTCTGTATATGCAGACTTCTTTAAGCTCCTCAAACACAGTGTCCACAGGAAGAAGCACCTGAGCCAATCTCCCCTCTGCACAAGCTTCTGCGATTTCCTCAAGCCTCAAGCTGTCCTGCAATCGGAAATGACCTGACTGTGTCCGTAAAAGAGTTTCCATACATCCCCCGCACCCCAGATTCTCGCCGATATCATGACACAGGGTACGAATATAGGTTCCTTTTGAACAGTGTATCTGCATTCGGACCCGCGGAAGAGAAATATCTTGTATGTAAATCTGATGAATCACTACTTTTCTTCTTTTTCTCTCCACCTCAATTCCCTGACGCGCAAGCTCATACAACTTCTTTCCATTCACCTTCACTGCGGAATACATTGGGGGGAGCTGTTCATAGTCTCCCTTAAATCCTTCGATGCAAGAGCAGACTTCATCTTCTGTCAAATACCTGGTTTCCCTTTCCTCCACGACAGTACCGGATACGTCCTGTGTATCCGTCTTTTTTCCGAGTAACAGCACAGTCTCATAAGTCTTGCTGCGATCTGTCAACAAATCACAAAGCTTGGTTGCTTTTCCCAGACAAATGGGCAGCACACCTTCCGCATCCGGGTCAAGAGTTCCGGTATGTCCGATTTTTTTTTGCTTCACAATTCCCCGTAATTTTGCGACTACATCATGAGAAGTATATCCTTTTTCTTTATAAACATTCAAAATTCCGTTCCACATCAGCAGACTCCATCCAGTTCATCCAACTGCAATGCCAGCTGATGGCTGACGTTGTTAATTACATCGTGTACTCTGCCTGCCATGGTAAATCCAGCTGCTCTGACATGGCCTCCGCCTCCGAAATAAGAAGCCACCTTACTGACATCAACCTTATCCTTTGAACGAAGACTAACCTTAAACATATGTGCATCCATCTCATATAAAAATATGGCGACTTCAATATCCTTCGTCTGTCTTAACTGGCTTACAATCCCATCCATGTCCTCCGGACCAGCCTTAAAAAAGGCCATATTTTTTTTGGTGATCCAAGACACAATACACCGTTTATCTAAGATAAGAATGCTCTCCAACAGTGCCATACCCAAAATCTGATTCTGAATATATGTTTTTTCATAAAACGTTTTTTCGATGATATCATTACCATTGATTCCTTTGCGTAGAAGTTCTGCTGCTGCCTCCATCGTCTCTGGTGCCGTACAGGAATACCGAAATACCCCCGTATCATGTGCAATCCCCATATACAATGCCTCCGCACATGAACGGCTGATCTTCTCTTTCTCTAACATGCGATATACCAATTCTGACGTAGAGCTTGCCTCTGGTACAATCTCATTGATATCCGCGAACGCCCGGTTGCTCACATGGTGATCAATGCAGCAGGTCCGTCCGGCATTGGAAAATAGAGGCGCTGAAAATCCCAGACGCTCCTTATCCCCGCAGTCCAGGCTGATAAAAAGATCATATACCCGAACCTCCCCCATCTCATAGCGAACAACATCTGTATCCTGAATAAAGCGATAAGCACTTGGAATGTATTCCAGATAGACATCCACCTCAATCTGCGGATACTGCTCTTTCAAGTACAGGTACAGTCCCATGCAGGAACCTACGCAGTCACCATCTGGACGGATATGTCCGCCCAGGGCAACTGTCTTCTTTCCATCTAATATCTCCGATAATACAATACTCATTCTTCATCCCCATCTTTCAAATCTCTGGTTACTTCATCAATTTTCTTACTCATATTCACCCCGTATTCAATCGACTGGTCCAGAACAAATCTAATTTCCGGAGTATTTCTCATATTGATATTCCTTGCCAATTCATGCCGGATATATCCTTCTGCACTTTGAAGCCCCTTAATGGTGTCTGACTGTGCTTTCCCATCTCCAAGCACACTGATATATGCCTTACATGTTTTCAAATCGGGAGCTACTTCAACAGCCACCACGGAAGTCATTGGCGCGACCCTGGGGTCTTTGATGCCTCCGCGAAGTATATTGCTCAGTTCCCGCTGGACCTCTGCATTGACTCTCGTATTTTTGATACTGTTCTTCCTCATAAACGCTCCTTTTTTCTATCACTCTTTTCAGCCTGCCTTCTTAGCATTTTGGCTGAATCATACTGTTTTGTGTTACTTTCTCTCTACTTCTACCATCTTATAGGCTTCTACGGAATCTCCTTCCTGAATATCATTATAGTTTTCAAATACAAAACCACACTCATATCCGGCACGTACTTCCTTCACATCATCTTTAAATCTTCTCAGAGATGCCAGCGGACCATCAAACATTACCACATTGTCACGTGTCAGGCGTACAGAGCAATTCCGTTCAAAAATTCCATCCTGTACATAGGCACCCGCAATCGTTCCAATACCAGATGCCTTGAAGGTCTGTCGTACTTCTGCGTGACCCAGTACTTTTTCTTCAAATATCGGATCAAGCATTCCTTTCATAGCTGCTTCCACGTCTTCAATTGCATTGTAAATGACTCTGTACAGACGCAGGTCTACGCCCTCATGATCTGCAATCTCCTTTGCAGTTGCATCCGGCCTTACATTAAAGCCGATAATAATCGCATTTGAAGCTGATGCAAGCGTAACATCAGATTCATTGATTGCCCCTACACCGCCATGGATAATCTTGATCACAACCTCATCATTAGACAGTTTCAGAAGACTTTGCTTCAATGCCTCCACTGAACCTTGTACATCCGCCTTGACAACAATATTCAGTTCCTTCAGATTGCCCTCCTGAATCTGCGAGAACAGATCATCCAGAGACATCTTGCTCTTGGTCTCCTCAAGAAGCTTCACTTTATTCTGAGAAATAAATGTCTCTGCAAAATTACGTGCTTCTTTTTCTGTACCGCATCCTACAAAGATTTCTCCTGCCTTTGGTACGTCATTGAGTCCAAGGATCTCTACCGGCTGGGATGGGCCTGCCACCTTCACCCGTCTTCCTTTATCGTCCATCATAGCACGGACCTTTCCATGAGCAGAACCCGCTGCTATCGCGTCTCCTACATGCAGGGTTCCCTTCTGTACAAGAACGGTTGCCACAGAACCTTTTCCTTTATCAAGCTGTGCCTCGATTACAAGACCACGTGCCTCGCGGTTTGGATTGGCTTTCAATTCCTGAACTTCTGCTGTTAAAAGGATCATTTCCAAAAGATCGGAAAGCCCCTCTCCGGTGTGTGCAGATACCGGTACAAATATAGTACTTCCACCCCAGTCCTCTGCAATCAGTTCATACTCTGTCAATTCCTGTTTTACACGTTCCACATTTGCACTTGGTTTATCAATCTTATTAATCGCAACGATAATCTCAATCCCTGCCGCTTTTGCATGATTGATCGCCTCTACTGTCTGAGGCATCACGCCATCATCCGCTGCCACGACGAGAATCGCGATATCTGTAGAATTCGCACCGCGCATACGCATCGCGGTAAATGCCTCGTGTCCTGGTGTGTCCAGGAAAGTAATCTTCTCTCCATTTACCTCCACTACATAAGCACCGATATGCTGCGTAATACCGCCTGCCTCACGATCAATTACATTAGTATGACGGATTGCATCCAAAAGGGAAGTCTTACCATGGTCAACGTGTCCCATTACACAGACTACCGGTGGACGTTTCTCCATAGTATTCTCGTCTTCTTCTTCCTCTTTCAAAAGTTCCTCAATCACATCAACTACTTCTTCTTTTTCGCAAAGAACATTGAATTCCATTGCGATTTCTTCTGCCGTATCATAATCAATCTCCTGATTGACTGTGACCACTTTTCCCTGCAGGAAAAGCTTCTTCACAATGACAGAAGGAACGATCTTCATCTTGTCTGCAAGTTCCTTTAGTGTTAGGACTTCCGGAAGAATAATCTGTTTAATCTCCTCCACAAGCGCCGCTTTCTGCTGCGGCTTCTTTGCCTCTGTCACAGGCTTCTGCTTTTTGCCTTTCTTGCCCTTGTTCTCAAATTCGGAATCCCGAAGTTCTTTTTTCTTATAGTCTTTCTCTTTATCTTTTCCTTTATTCCTCTGACTCTTCTGCTGTTCTACCATTGGTGCTGCGATAGAATCTCTGTCATCCCTGTGTGTACCTGGACGACCAGAACCGCGCTGGCCACCACCATAAGACTGGCCGCTGTGATCTCTGTCACGATCGCGATTCCTGTCACGGTCCCACTGAGGACGTTCTCCCTGGCCATTGCCTCCCGGCCGTGCACCTGATCGCTCTCCCTGAAAACGGTTTCCCTGACCGCTGCCCTGAAAACGTGACCCTTGACTTTTACCAAAACGACTCCCCTGGCCTTCTCTGTAGGTACGACCCTCTGCACCTTCTCTACGTGGACGTCCTTCCGCGCCATTTCCCTGAGAACGTCCTCCGTGGTTGTTTCCCTGACGGTTCCCCTGGCCGCCTCCCTGGAAACGATTTCCCTGGCCTGCACCCTGTCTTGGACGTTGATTCTGCACATTTCCATGTGAATGCATGTTTTGACCGCCTTCCTGTGCGGCATTGTCCTGTGGACGCTTGTTCCTCATCTGTTCTTCCTCTGTATTTACTCTCGATTCCTGTATTTTATCTTTTATAACTTGATTTTCTCTTGAAGGTCTGACAGCCTGCCCTTGAATCTGCTGTCCTGAGGCCCCCTGTGTTTGTACTTCTTTCGGCTGTTGCTCAGAGGCTGACGCCTTCGGGCGCTCTGCCACCTTCTCCTGCGGCTTCTGTACTGAAGGCTCCTTCGCCTGCACTGCCGTTTCCTGTTTCTGTTCCGTCGTTCCCTGAGAACGTATTCCTGAATCCTGTGGACGCATTGCTGTTCCTTGAGAACGAGACTCAGTCATTCCCTGTGGACGGGTTCCTGCTACGTTCTGAGGATGTGCATTTACTCCCCCTTGTGGACGTCCCTCTGGTGCTCCCTGTGGACGTGTACCTGATGCACCTTGCGGACGTGCTCCTGCTGCCCCCTGTGGACGGGTTCCAGAAGCTCCCTGTTGGCGTGTACCTGATGCCCTCTGAGAGCGTCCTGATAGTCCCTGCTGACGCGCACCGGAACGACCGCCCTGCATACGACTTGCATTCTTTGCATTCTGAGGCCGGAATATCTGGACGATTTTTTTCTTCTTAGGTGCCGCCTCATTCTCTGCCTTAACCCCTTCTCCCTCTGTCTTCTGAGATACCTCTGGTTCTGCCTTCTTGGATACTGCATCCTCTACTTTCTTAGGTGCTTCCGCTTCTGTTTTCTGGGAAACCTCTTTTTTCATTCCTGTATCTCCCTCTTTCTTAGAAGCATTCACCGTGGAGGCAGCTGCCTGTTCGCCGCTCTGTGTCTTTTTTCCATACTCTCTGCGGACTTCTGAAACGATATCCTCACTGAGCGAATTCATGTGGTTTTTCACTTCCACTTTCTTTTTTGCCAGTATATCCAATAATGCTTTATTCTCTAATCCCAGCTCTTTTGCCAGTTCATGTACTCTCATTTTTCCCATAGTCAAATACTACCTCCTTTATGCAATTGTCTCGTCGTTCTTTTTAAACAGTTTCATACATTCCGTCGCAAATCCTTCGTCCAATATCGCCAGAGATGCACGGAATTCTTTTCCCATTGCATGCCCTAAGGTATCTTTATCTGCGTAAATATAAATTGGAACTTCATAAAATTCACACATGTTAAGGAATTTTTTCTTGGTATTGTCCGATGAATCTTCTGCCACAATTACCAGTGCGGCACGGCCGGACTTAATTTCCCGTTCTGTCATAAATTCTCCGCTGGCTGTTTTTCCTGCCCTGGTTGCCAGTCCGATATAAGACAGTACTTTATCCCGCTTCAATCTCATTCATCTCCTTTTCCAGACGTCCATATACTTCTGCCGGGACCGCCTGTTTAAAAGAGCGCTCCAGTCCTTTATTCTTCACAGCCTTGCTGAAACAATCCCTGGAATAACAAATATATGCCCCCCGGCCATTTTTCTTCCCTGTCGTATCCAGAACAAATTCCCCGTCCTCTGTCCTGAGGATTCTTAACAGTTCCTTTTTAGGTTTCATCTCCCCGCACCCAACGCATCTACGCATCGGCATTTTGCGTTTATTCGCCAAATATATCACCTCTCATCAGATGATTTTTATATCATTCATCTGTTTCTATAAATTCAAATTCGATGTTTTCTTCATCCACAGCAGCAGACTCAGAATAACTCCCATCATTTCCCTCTGTGATTTCCTCCGGATAGCTCCCCTCATCTACAGCTTCTTCAGGATATCCTTCCTCATACTCTTCATAAGCACCTGTATCCTCAAAATCCTGCTCATATTCGTCCACGTAGCCATCTTCATCCATCATTTCCATCTGCTCCATGTAGTCCTCTGGCAGTTCTCCTGACTCAATTGCCTGTGTCTCACTCTTTATGTCAATCTTATATCCTGTCAGTCTTGCCGCCAGTCTGGCATTCTGTCCCTCTTTGCCGATTGCCAGGGAAAGCTGGTAATCCGGTACGATTACACTTGCCGATTTTTCATCCGGGTCTGCCATAACGGAAATGACCTTTGCCGGACTCAGCGCATTCTCTATCAGCAGTGCCGGATTGTCACTCCAGTTAATAATATCAATTTTTTCCCCTCTAAGCTCATTCACAACCGCGTTCACTCTGGTGCCATTCAGTCCGACACATGCACCGACCGGATCTACATTCTCATCATTGGACCAGACAGCCATCTTTGTACGGGAGCCCGCCTCCCTGGCAATGCTCTTGATCTCGACTGTTCCGTCCTTTACCTCGGCCACCTCAGCCTCGAACAGACGTTTCACCAATTCAGGATGGGTACGTGATACCAGGATTTTCGGTCCTTTAGGTGTGTTCTTAACTTCCACAATATAAAGCTTAATCCGTTCCGTAGGCTGGAATACTTCCCCTTTAACCTGCTCATTTTCTGTCAGCATAGCATCTGCTCTTCCCAGGTTAATGCTGACATTCCTTCCCACATATCTCTGTACGATTCCTGTCACAATGTCTCGTTCTTTCTCAAAATACTGGTCAAATACGACCTTCCGCTCTTCTTCACGAATTTTCTGCAAAATCAGATTCTTAGCATTCTGTGTCGCAATCCTTCCAAATGATTTAGATTCTACCCGAATCTGTGCAACATCTCCCAACTGCAGCGAAGAATCTATCTGCTCAGCATCCTCCAGACTGATTTCTAATGCCGGATCCATCACTTCTTCTACCACTTCCTTTTCCGCAAATACAGAATAATCACAGGTTTCCCTGTTCATGATCACCTTGATATTATCGGAAGTTCCAAAATGGTTCTTGCATGCACTGATCAGAGAATTTTCAATGGCATCCATCATGGTTTCCTTGCTGATGTTCTTTTCTTGTTCAAGTATTGTCAACGCTTCCAGTAACTCTGTGTTCATTTTCTTCTCTTCCTCCTAAATCAAATTTCTTTCATCTGGTTTCAGAAATCCAACGCCAGACGGATCAATGCGATGTCACTTCTCTGAAATACCTGCTCGGCATCATCCTCATAGGCAATCGTTACCGTATCCTTGTCAAATGCTTTCAATATCCCGGCAAACTCTTTCTGGCGGTCAACAGCCCGATAAGTGCGGATTTCCACTTCTTCCCCCAAGCTTCTCTGAAAATCTTTCTCTTTCTTCAATGGTCTGCCGAGCCCCGGAGAGCTGACTTCAAATATATAAGTATCTTCGATATAATCCTTCTCATCCAGAATATCCGAGAACTTTCGGCTGACTGCTTCACAGTCATCCACCGTAATCCCCCCCGGCTTGTCAATGTAAGCCCGCAGATACCAACTCCCAGCTTCCTTTACATATTCTACATCCACCAGTTCAAAACCAAATCCTGTCACAACCGGCTCTAAAAGCTCTTCCGTCTTTTTTTCATAGTCCTCTCGTCTCGACACGTTATACTTCCTTTCATTCTATCCAAAAATCTTTTACACCAACAAAGAAGAGTGAACTTTTTGTTCACTCTTCCGCCGGGTTCCTTATGTAACTGTTGTCAAGTATACCACCATTTCCCAGTAAAATCAACTGTTTTCTCAAATCTGAACAAAAAGTCTGAACAAAAAGACTCTTGAATTTGCTTATGTGGCGTGTTATGGCAGCAAAAAGGGAAGCCAAAGAAGCGGCCTACCCTCCGAATAAGTTTTAGCTTAATACATTACAGAGTTGGTCGTCACTAATTTGTGTTTACGGGCTTTGCGGCTTAGCTCCGACTATTCAAACTCTTTTTCCAGTTCGTTCTAAGTCCTATGCCCAAAGTATCTATAAACTGCTGATTAAAATTTTCAATCACTTCTTCCACATCTACGGGACACGATATTAGCATATCATACATTTTTACATTATTTGCCATACAAAGATTACCTCACAAAGTTCTACAAGCGTCTTTAATTTCCAATCAATCTTTTTCTTTTCAAAAAAGCTTCTATTATCTTTTGGTATTAAAATCCCCTTGCCACTTTTCTTATCATAATTTGTTTTTTCAATTCACTACACAGTGTGTAGCAAATTATTCCTGTTCATTTTTATTATACATCAATTGATTACGTTCCAATTCGTTTCGTAGTTCTTCCACTGTTGGCAGCACAGTCATATATTTTGACGCAAATATCTATTCACTTTCATTTAAAACAGAATATTTTACCATTGTCTCATCTTTATCTGTACAGAATATAATCCCAATAGTCGGATTATCATCTGACTGTCTTTTTAAGTCATCAAACATCCTGATATACATGTCCATCTGTCCAATGTCCTGATGCGTCAGCTTATGCGTTTTCAAATCTATCAAGACTAATTTTAAGAATATGTCTGGACAAGATTTTGAAAAATATTGTGCTAGTTTACTATCCTTTAACGGACTTTCCTCTATACGCGCAACAAAAGAAAGTGGCGACCAGGGAATTGATATTATCGCATATAAAGGTGACGTAAAATATGGTATTCAGTACAAGCTATATTCTAGTAAGGTTGGTAATTCTGCTGTACAAGAAGCCTATTCAGGAAAAGATTTTTATAAATGTCAGGTAGGAGCAGTTCTCACAAATAATTACTTCACTGATTCTGCAAAAGAACTGGCTAATGCCCTTGGCGTCATTTTATGGGATGGAAACGATTTGAATAAGCTACAGCAAAAAAATCTATTGAAATAGAAACTGTGACGTGTTATGATATGGGAAAGGGAAGCCAAAGAAGCGGCCTACCCTCCGAATAAGTTTTAGCTTAACGCATTACAGCGTTGGCCGTCACTATTGGCAGTAGTGGCGGCTATTTCTTTTTCCCTTT